>JABDKP010000067.1 GCA_013002175.1 Ilumatobacter sp. | reverse complement strand
GCACGCGGTTGTACTGGCGGGCGATCTGGCCGACCTCGGTGTGCGGCTCGACCCGCACCGGCTCGGAGTAGTCACCGCTGGTCCGCTGCCGGTCCATGTCGACGAGCAGGTCCACGATCTCGGTGCTCGCCCCGTGCTCGGCGATGTTCAGCCCCTCCCGCTCACCGTCGGGGTCGATGCGCAGTGGGTGGATCCGATCGACGAGGCGCAGGAGCCCGTAACCGACACCGAAGACCCACACGAACGCCGTGCCGACACCCAGGAGCTGCCGCCCGACCTGTACGACGCGCGACGCTCCGTCATCGAACGCTTCGGTGCTCCCGAACAGCGCGACCGCCAACGTGCCCCAGACCCCCGCCGCCAGGTGCACCGGCACGGCACCCACGGCGTCGTCGATCCGCGCTCGGACGAGCAGCTGGGTCGTCGCGTACATCGCGAGCGCTGCGACGACGCCGATCAGGACGGCTGACGTGGGCTCGACGATGTCGGCCGACGCCGTGATGCCGACCAGACCGGCGAGCGATCCGTTCATCACGGTGGGTACGTCGGGCCGTTCCTGCCGCCACCACGACAACGCGAGGGCAGTGAGCCCTCCGAACGCACCCGACAGCACCGTGTGCAGGATCACCGAAGGCACCTCGGCGGTGAAGCCGAGCGTGCTGCCGCCGTTGAAGCCGAACCAACCGAACCAGAGCACGAACACGCCGACCGTGACGAGCGGAAGATCATGTCCCTGGATGGGCACGGCGTCCGGCCCGAACCGTCCGCGTCGCGGCCCCAGGACCAACAGCGCGGCAAGGGCCGTCCAGCCGCCGACCGAGTGGACGACCGTCGACCCGGCGAAGTCGATGAATCCGGCGTCCTCCAACCATCCGGGTCCCCCACCACCGAGGCCGGCCCACGCCCAGTGGCCGAACACCGGGTAGAGCACGGCCACCACGATCGCCGCCACCACGAGGTAGCTCGAGAACCGCATCCGCTCGGCGACCGCGCCGGACACGATCGTCGCCGCCGCGCCCGCGAAGCCCATCTGGAACACGAAGAACGCGATCAGGTACGGCGTGTCGCCGTCGAACAGGAAGCCGTCCGTACCGAGGACACCTCCGGCGGTCGGCCCGAACATGAGGGCGAACCCGAACACCCAGAAGATCGCCGAGGACAACAGGAAGTCGCTGAAGTTCTTCGCCGCGACGTTGATGCTGTTCTTGCTCCGGACGAGCCCGCTCTCGAGCGACGAGAAGCCGGCCTGCATCAGCATCACGAGCGCGGCCGCGATCAGGATCCACGCGATGTCGAGCGCTTCGGAACCGGACATCTCGACCCCCAGGTCGTCACCCCGAGTCTAAGCCTCCCGTCCAGAGGATGCCCGAGACGACGAACGCGTGAGGTCTGGTGGCAGCGACTGCCACCAGACCTCACGCGTTCATGGCGCGCCAGACGCGTTCGGCGGTGGCGGGCATCTCGACGTGGCGCACACCGAGGTGAGCGAGCGCGTCGACGACGGCATTCTGCACGGTCGACGATCAGTGGGTTCACGAGCGTGCCGGCGTCGTCGCATGCGACGTGGCGCGGCACCGACACCTCGCCGTCTCCTCGACGACCTCGACGACCGACAGGTGGACACCGAACGGGAAGGTCGCGCCGGGCGGCGTCCGCGCGGAACCTCGGCGGTGTCGCCGTGCCGGATCTCGATGCGGTCCATCGGGATCCCCGTGACGTCGCTCGCGATCTGCGCGAACGCCGTGTGATGACCCTGGACCTGCGACGACGAACCGGTGAGCACGATCACCGAGCCGTCGGGCTGCAGCTCGAAGCTGCCGAACTCGCCGTTGACGATCGGGTTGGCGATCTCGGCCGCGCGCTGAGCTGATCCGTCAGTTCAACTGGGTGCACGCTATGCCACTGGTGTCACCGACGAACACACCGTCGACGGTGTTGGACAGGCATCCGTCGCCTCCGGCGATGACGGTGCGCTGGCCACTGGCGGTGTTCCCGACTCCTCCCACCACCACGGCGTTGAGGCCGGTGGCGAAGTTGCCGCTCCCGCCCGAGACGGACGCATTCGGGCCGGTGGCGAAGTTGCCCGCACCGGCGGTCACCGCGGCCGCGTCGCCGGAAGCGACGTTGGTCTTCCCGCCCGACACCGCTGCCTGCGGACCGTTGGCCAGGTTCTGCTCACCGCTGGTGACGACAGCGTCTTGCCCACTCGCCTCGTTCTGTCGGCCACCGACCACGGACGACGCGAAGCCGGTCGAATCGTTGTCGGTCCCACCGGACACAGACGACCACGTGCCGCTCGCCGTGTTGTCTCTGCCCCCGGAGACCGTGGACTCGCCGCCGCTCGCCTCGTTGAACGAGCCGCCGGTGACCGTCGACGTGCTGCCGGAGATCGTGTTCGTCCACCCGACGACCAGCCCGGAGTAGCTGGTCCAGTCGTTGTTGATGCCGCCCACGATGTTGTGGCTACCCGATCGCTGCTCGCCACCGACACCCTCGTTGTACCCGACGATCAGATTGCCCGCACCGTTGCACGTCTCGTAGGAACCGACCGAGCACTGGCTGTCACCACTGCCGTCCACGATCTGGACGTTGACACCGCTGAACCTCACGGTCGGTCGCCCGTCGACGGTCAGCATCTCGACGGCGGCGAGCTTGGCTTGGAGGGCGTCGACCTCGGCTTCGAGCGCGTCGACCCGGTCGTCGAGCTCTCGGAGCGAATCGGGGGTGAGGTACGCGACGATGTCGATCACCACGTGGGTCGATCCGTACGCGTTGTAGATCCGGAACCTCTGGTCGGAATCGAGCTTCGTGGTCACGGCGTTCGGGACGGGTGGTCCTGCGGTCGGGTTCATCGACGACGTCCCGGGCCACGGCCCCGAGTCCCACACCGTCAGGAACGTGAGCTGGGTCGTCTGATCCGCTGTCACGTTCAGCACCACTCCGGTCGCCTCAACCGGGATCCGACCCGCGCACTCCGTCGACGAGTCCTGCACGTCGATCACGTAGGTCTCGTCCGCTCCCAATGCCGCGCCGCGGGGACCGATCTGGGACGCCGGTCTCGTGTCGGCCAAGCGGCAGGACGTGATCGGAACCACGGTCGTGTCCAGATCGCCCGGAGCTGCCTCGGCAGACCACGCCGACAAGAACATCCACATGCCGACCGCTCCCGCGGACACCGCCGTTGCGCACCACATCAACGAACGCAACTTGATCGTCACCGCCATTGCCACACCCCCAGGGCCGAGACGGCCGACCCGGTGTCAGCCGCGACAGGTGCAACTTACAGCTCGCCCGTCGTGGAGCGCCTGAAGGAACACCCTCCCCCTGGCGCCAGGAACGACACCACGAGCGGGGCGCCTCAGTCGTCAGCTGCTGTCGGTCATCGCTCGCCAGACGCGTTCGGCGGTGGCGGGCATGTCGACATGGCGAACACCGAGGTGAGCGAGCGCGTCGACGACGGCGTTCTGCACCGCCGGGGTCGC
>JABDKP010000065.1 GCA_013002175.1 Ilumatobacter sp. | reverse complement strand
GACGCCACGGTGCCGTCGACGGTCATCACCTTGGCGTGCATCATCGAGACCTCGTACGTGCGGATCGTCACGCCCGCGTCGAGCAGGCGTCCATATGACGCCTCGCCCGCGATCTGGATGAACCGCTTGTCGGCGTGCTCGCCCGGCAGCATGATGTCGACCGACACGCCCCGTTCGACCGCGGCGATCAGCTCGTCGGACAGCCGGACACCCGGGTTGAAGTAGGCGGACGCGATCCGGATCCGCTCGGTGGCGCACGTGATCAGCGTCAGCATCATCCGCCAGATCTCGGTCGAGCCGGTCTCGGCGACGCCGCGGATGACGATGCACCGCGATTCGCCGACCGGCGGCGGCGCGACCACCAACTCTGCCATCGGGTCGAGCCGGTCGCTGTTCTGTGCTGTCCAGTTCTCCAGGAAACCCGCCTGCAGGTCGGCGACCGCGGGGCCCCGCACCGCGAGGTGTGTGTCGCGGTACTCGTCTTCGTTGCGGGCGTCGCCGTCCCATTCGTCGGCGATGCCGACCCCGCCGATGAACCCGACCTCGCCGTCGCACACGAGGATCTTGCGGTGGGTGCGGTTGTTCGCCCTGTTCAGCTGCGGCACCCGTTCGTCGGACAGCGGGCGGAACCACTGCACGTCGCACCCTGCGCCGGTCATGACCGCGAGCAGGTCGGGGTCGAGCTTGCGCCCGCCGAGTGCGTCGAGCAGCACGCGGACGCGGCACCCGCGGTGCGCAGCGGCCGCGAGGGCCATTGCGAAACGGTCGGCCACATGCCCGTTCCAGTACACGAACGTCACGAGGTCGACGGAGCGCGCCGCACCGTCGATCGCGGCCAGCATCGCCGCGAAGATCTCGTTGCCGTTGCGCAGGACGGTGACCGAGTTGCCGGCGGTGGCCGGTGTGCCGAGGATCGAGTGCATCCGGTCGGCCCACACCCGAGCCGCGGCGTGGCGCTCGGCCGATGTCATCGGTGCGCTCAGACGACACCGCCGAGCCACGTACCGATGACCCAGGTCGCGCCGCACGCCGCGACCGCCCATCCGACCTGGCGGCCGGCGGTGCGGACCATCGAGCGCTCGGTGAATCGCGCCAGCACGCCGCCGACCGTGGACGCGGCGAGGAATCCGAGGATCGCGGAGGCAACGACCGCCCCGTTGCCCTCGGCGAAGAACCACGGCATCAGCGGGATCAGGGCCCCGATCGCGAAGGCGACGAACGAGCTCAGTGCCGCCGCCGTCGGGTTGCCGGTCTCGGACGGGTCGACACCGAGCTCCTCGCGGGCATGCACCTCCAGCGCGATCTCCGGATCCTCCATGACCGCTTCGGCCATCTGTGTGGCGTGCGCGGAGGCGATGCCCCGCTGGCGGTAGATCGCGGCGAGTTCGCGCGTCTCCATCTCGGGGTCCTTCTCGAGCGACCGCCGCTCGATCTCGAGTTCGCGCTCGACGAGTTCGGCCTGTGCCTTCATCGACACGTACTCGCCCGCGGCCATCGACGCAGCACCGGCGAGCAGCCCGGCGACGCCCGCCACCAGCACGCTCTCACGCGTCGCGGTCGCGGCGGCGACGCCCAGGATCAGTGCGACATTCGAGACGAGCCCGTCGCTGATGCCGAACACCGCGGCCCGGGCGGTTCCGCCCGTGACGTCGCGGTGCCGGTGCACCATGAACCCGTGGCCGTGGCCGTGGCTGTGGCTGTGGGTGTGCCCCTCGCTGCGGTCGGCGGGTGTGCCCTGATCCGTCATGCCTTCAAGGTATCCGTCAATCGGCCCGGTCGCCGCCGCTGCATCATGGAACGGCCTGCGGAGCTCAGGGTTCGGGGCGGCGGCGATCGAGGCGGTCCGAGCCGGCGTCGATCCCCGGGAACTGGGCCTGGAAGGTGCCGACGTGGCGGGCGGCCAGATCGGTCACGATCTCTTCGACCTCGGCCCAGTTCGCGGCCCGCAGCCCGGGCAGCGTGCGGTTGTAGGGCTGCGTGAACGTGATCACCGTGTTGCCGGCGGAGCGCAGCTGCTTGATGTTGTGCGGGGCGTCGTCGATGTACGCGTCCGCCTCGACCTGCGGCTTCGCGCCGAGGAAGCACAGGTCACGGTACGGGATGCGGTTCGCGTCCAGCCACGCGGCGGTGTCGGCGACCGCCTTCTCGTGGCCCCAGTGGATGTACAGCCGGTGGGTGATGATCCGGATCCAGACGCCGGCGTCGGACAGCCGCCACAGCGCGTCGGCCGCACCGGCGATCATCGGCATCGTCCGGAACATGTCGTGCTCCATCACTGCGATGCGGTGGTATTCGGCGTACTCGCCGGGCGCGAAGCCCCACTCCTTGAAGTCCCAGTCGCGTTCGAACGGCATCGTCTCCGGGTCGACGCCCCGGAGCTCGGCCATGATCGCCCGGAAGCGGTTGGTGTGGTCGGCGACGACTCCGTCGAGGTCGACGCCGAGAATGAACTGCTGGTCAGCCAAGGACGCCTCCGGTGATGGCGAGTTCGGGCTCGGTGGTGGTGGTCGCGGACTGCCGGCCGCTGACGATTCGGCGGCGCACTGCACCCGAGATCGTGTCGACGATGATCGTACCGACGACGACGATGATCAGCCCCAGCCCCGCTGTGCCCCAGTCCTTGAACAGCAGTGCCTGGCTGATGTCCGAGCCGATTCCCCCGGCGCCGACGAGGCCCAGAACGGCGGACGCTCTGATGTTCACCTCGAACCGGTACAGCAGGAACGACGTCATCTCCGGGGTCACCTGCGGGATCACGCCCCACCGCATCCGTTGCAGCCGCGACGCCCCGACGGCATCGGCCGCTTCGAGCGGACCGGTCTTGATGCCCTCGTGGATCTCGTAGAACAGCTTGCCGAGCGTCCCGATCGAGCCGACGCCGATCGCCATCACGCCGGCCATCGGCGTCAACCCGAACAGCGGGATGAACGCAAGGGCGAGAATGACCTCGGGGACGGCGCGCAGGATGTTGAACACCTGGCGTGTGACCCACGCGACCGGACGGCCGACGAGGTTCTCCGCCGCGAGGAACGACAGCGGGATCGCGAACACCGCGGCGATGATCGTGCCGAGCCAGGCGATCGCGATCGACTCCCACATCGCCCCGCTGAGCTTGCCGATGTCGCCGGACTCCATCCGCCCGAACATCAACGTGCCGATCGTCCAGAGGTCGGACGGCGCATCCCAGAGCCTCGACCACTTGATGTCGATCCGCAGCAGCGACCACAGGATCAGGACGACCGCACCGGCGCCGAACACCCACCGAAAAACGTCGAGCGGGCGGCGCGGCAGCTCGACCGTGCCCGCCGGCGGCGCCGGCATCAGGCTCACACCAGCCTCCGGCGCAGTGTGACGGAGAGCCGTTCGACGACGAAGACGACGATGAAGAACATGAAGACGAGACCCCACAGCGCTTCCCAGTCACCGCGACCGCGGAAGAACTCGATCCGCAGGCCGATGCCGCCCGCGCCGACGAGGCCGAGGACGGCCGACGCGCGCAGGTTCAACTCGAAGTTGTAGAGCACGAACGACGCGTAAGCCGGCAGGATCTGCGGCACGACTGCGGTCCGGAGCATCTTCGGCAGGCTCGCCCCCGCGGCGTTCGCCGCCTCGATCGGGCCCATGTCGATGCCGTCGAGCGTGTCGGAGGTCAGCTTCGTCGTGACCGCGAGCGAGAAGAAGAACAGCGCGAGCAGGCCGCTCAGCGCGCCGATGCCGACCGACGCGACGAACAGCGAGGCCCACAGCAGGTCGGGGATCGCGCGGTTGACGTTGTTGAAGCTGCGCACAACGGTGCGGATCCAGCGATTCGGGTTGCCGAACGTGGTCGTCCACAGTGCGAGCGGCAGTGCCAGTGTCGCCCCGGTCGCGGTGCCGAGCACCGCCAGCTGCAAGGTCTCGATGAACGCCGAGCGCGATCGGCGCGACCAGATCTGCCCCCAGTCCGGGTTGAGCAGCCCTTCGACCACCGAGTTCTTGCGGCTCAGGTTGCCGATGATCTCGCCGAACGAGAAATCGACGCTGCGCGCGGTGACGATCGTCAGCGCGATCGCCGCGGCGATCGTCGCAATCGTGAACAACGCGGGCCGCGGCTTGCGCGGCAGTGTCGGCGCGTCCGGGACGACGGTGTCGAGGTGGGTCATCCGGCCGCGTTCACGCCGTCGGGCGCTCAGAGCGCCGCATGCTTGGTCATCGTGTCATCGGCGGTGAGGCTGCGGCCGTAGATGCTTTCGAAGACCTGCTCGTCGGCGTCGCTGCCCGGGCCGTCGAACACGAGGACACCGTCGCGCAGGCCGATGATCCGGTCGGCGTACGCGGTCGCGAGGTCGAGGAAGTGGAGGTTGACGATCGTCGTGATGCCGAGTTCGCGGCTGATCTGCTGGAGGTAGCGCATCACGACGTGGCTCGTCGGCGGGTCGAGGGACGCCACCGGTTCGTCGGCGAGGATGATCGCCGGCTCCTGGGCGAGGGCGCGGGCGATGCCGACGCGCTGGCGCTGCCCGCCGGACAGGTCCGAGGCGCGGCTGTACGCCTTCTCGAGGATCTCGACACGTTGCAGCGCGCGTGCTGCGAGGTCGATGTCGGCCGCGGGGTAGCGGCCGATCAGCGTGCGCCAGGTCGGCACCTCGTGGAGCCGGCCCATCAGCACGTTCTTCAACACGGTCGTGCGATCGACGAGGTTGAACCCCTGGAAGATCATCCCGATCCCGGAGCGCAGCTCGCGCAGGCCCGAGCGGTTCAGCTTCGTGACGTCGCGCCCGTTGACGTCGAGGCGTCCCGACGTGAGCGGGACGAGCCCGTTGATCGCCCGGATCAGCGTCGACTTGCCTGCGCCGGACAGCCCGACGATCACGACGAATTCGCCGTCGTCGATCGTCAGGTCGAGATCCTTCATCCCGACGACCCCGTTCGGATACGTCACGCAGGCTTGTTCGAATCGGATCATCGGTCCTCCGGGCGGGCGCAATCGTCGATGCGTGGTCGCAATGAGCGAAGGAACCGCCACGCGGTCCCTTCGCTCACTGCTGGATCACGTGGTCAGGACAGGACTTCGCCCAGCTTCTCTTCGAGCTCGCGGATCACGTCGTAGTCGCTCGACGTGACCGGGACGAGGTTGTCGATCTCGTACAGCTCGTCCAACACCGTGGCGCCGGCCTCGGTGCCGGCGATCGTGACGAATGCCTGGGTGATCGCCTCGACGAGACTGTCGGGCAGGTCGCCGGCGACGGCGAAGCCGTCGTTCGGGATCGGGCCCGACCAGCCGAACACGACGACCTTCTGGCCGACGTCGGTCGCGGTTTCCTCGATCTGACCGCGGGCGTCGTTGAACGAGACGCCGACCGCGGCGTCACCGTCGTACACCGCCTGGACCGACGAGTCGTGGCCGCCGGCGAACAGGGAATCGACGCCGTCGATCGGGTCGACGCCGGCCTCGACGAGCTGCAGCGCCGGGATCGCGTACCCGGAGGTGGAACCCTGGTCGACGAACGCCACGGTCACGCCGTCCAGCTTGGTCAGCTGGTCGGCGCCGATCGGGCCGTCGGCCGCGCTCTCCGCGTCGAGGACGCCATTGCAGAACAGGGCCCCGTCCTCGTCGGCGACCGGCTCGTCGGCGCAGTAGGTGGCGGGATCGTTCGTGAACCACTGGGTGACGTACAGCAGCGAACCGAACCGCTCGGCCTGCAGGATCAACTTCGCGCCGGCCTGCTCTTCGGCCTGCACCATCTGGCGCGGTCCGAGGCCGCCGGCCACCTGGGCCTGGCCGGATTCGAGCGCGACGATCACGCCGGCGTAGTCGGTCGGGACGAGGGCTTCGACCTCGATGCCGAGTTCTGCGGCGAGCATGTCGGCGAGCGGCTGGGCGGTCTCGATCAGTCCGCCGGTCTCCTGCGAGGGCGTGAGCGTGAAGACGAGCTTGTCAGGCCAGTCGCTGCGGTCGACGCCGTCGCCGGCCGGCTCGGTCGAAGCGGGCTCGGTGGCCGGTGGCTCGGTGGCGGGCGGGTCGGTCGCCGGCGGGTCGGCGTCGACGGGTTCGGTTGCGGGCGGGTCGGTGGCCGGTGCGTTCGTGTCGGCCGGGGCCGCATCGTCGCTGCCGCATGCCGCCAGTACCAGTGCACCTGCCGCGGCGAGTGCCATCAGTCGTCGTTTCATGTTCACGTCTTCCTTGTCGTTCGGGCGGTACGGACGATGCCGAACCGCCGGATGGATGATGTGGTCTTGCTCCCCCTGGCCACGACGGCCCGCAGGACGGGCCGACGCGACAGGTCGGTGTCAGCGTAGAGGACGCCTCCGTGCATCATTGTGCGTCATCGCCACGCGTCACCGCGAAATCCGAGACCAGCCGTTCGAATTCGTTCCAGCCGGCGACGTCGTGGGCACCGTCGACCGGGTCGTTCCACGCCCGCACGAACCGGCACACGAGTGCGTCGGGTCGGTGGGTCACGAGGTCCGGGAGCACGAGGGGGGAGTCGTCGAGATAGGCGTCGCACGGGACCTCGTGCTTGCGGTCGACGAAGTGGACCTCGGTCGTGGGCACCTCGTGGTCGGCGAGCCACCTGAGCGTGTCGGGGATCGCCCATCGGGGCTTGCTGGTGATGATCACGATGCGATGACGTGCGCCGTCGAGCCGCTGCAACGTCTCGATCGCATCCGGCAGGAGTTGGAGGTGACGGAACACCGACGGTCGCTCGCCGTTGCCGCGCGCCCATGCCCAGAACTCGCCCATGCTCTCGAACCCGGCGAGGGTGTGCAGGCCGTTCCACATCGTGACCATGTCCGGGTGGAGTTCGCCGCCGAACTCTGCATTGTGCAGCTCGGTCCAGCCGTCGTTGAACGCCGCGACGACGCCGTCGAGGTCGATGCCCAGTCTCATGTCGCTTCCTTGTCTCGGTGGTTGCCGCCCGGAGGTGTCGGTCCACGAGCGTACGGATCAGACCCGGTCTCCGTTGAGGAAGATGCGGATCGGCGAGGCATGATGCTGTCTGCGAATCACGAGGAGACACGATGAAACAACTCACCGGGCTCGACGTCAGCTTCCTGTCGATGGAGACGAAGAACACGTACGGCCACGTCAACGGGTTGAGCATCTACGACCGCCCGTCGGCCGATTTCGATCCGTTCGCCGCGGTGCGCGAGCGCCTGGGCGTGATGGTCGGTCATCTCGAGCCGCTGCGACGCAAGGTCGTCGAGGTGCCGTTCGAGCTCGACCGGCCGTACTGGGTCGAGGACAAGGACTTCGACCTCGACTACCACGTGCGCCACATCGGGCTCGCGCCCCCCGGCGCGGCCGACCAACTCGCCGAACAGGTGGCGCGCATCGTCGGCCGTCCGATGGACCGCACGCGTCCGCTCTGGGAGGCCTACGTCATCGAGGGGCTGGCGGACGGCCGGTGGGCGCTGTTGCAGAAGACGCATCACGCCACGATCGACGGCGCCGCCGGCGTGATCATGATGAACATGCTCACCGACGAGACCCGCGACGCGAAGTGGCAGCTCGAACCCCGCGACTGGACCGGCGAGGATCCGCCCAGCCGGGCCGACATGCTGCAGCGCGCGGCGCGCAACCTGGCGATGAACCCGGTGCGCCAGATGCGGCTGTCGCTCAACCTGTTGCGCGACATGGCCGACGCGGCGGGGGTCACCAGCCTCAGCGGCGCGGCTGCCCAGGCCCGCAACTCGCTCGGCGTGATCACGAGGCGCGCCCAGCCCACGCAGGAACCGAGCACCAGCGTCAGCCTGCCGTTGACGCCGGCGCCCCCGACGCCGTGGAACAAGTCGGTCACGCCGCACCGCCGCTTCGCGATGCGGTCGACGGCACTGTCGAACCTCAAGCGGCTGAAGGACGCCACGGGCGGCACGCTGAACGACATCGTGATGGCGGTGTGCACCGGAGCGCTGCGTCAGTACCTGATCGAGCACGACGCGTTGCCGGACAGCCCGCTGCGGGCGATGGTGCCGGTGTCGATCCGCACCGGCGACGAGGAGGATCCGTGGACGAACCGCGTGTCCGCGATCGTCGCCGACCTCCCCACGAACTGCGACGATCCGCTCGAGCGCGTGCAGCTGTGCCGTGAGGCGATGAACGTGGCGAAGCATCAGATGGACCTCGTTCCGGCGGACGCGTTGGGCCAGGTGGCCGACTACACCTCGCCGGTCGTGGCCGCCTCCGCGATCCGGCTCGTGTCGCGGTTGAAGCTGGCCGACCGGGTCAACTCGCCGATCAACGTGGTCGTCTCCAACGTCCCCGGTCCGCGCCAGCCGCTGTACTTCGCCGGTGCGCGACTCGATGCGTACATCCCGGTGTCGACGATCTCCGACGGCGTCGGGCTGAACATCACGGTGCACAGCTACGGCGACCGGATGGACTTCGGCCTGATCGCCGACCGTGAGCTGGTGCCTGACCTGTGGCATCTCGTCGACCTGCACATCGACGAGGTCGTCCGCCTGTTCGAGGCAACCGGGGCCGAGTGGGCGGTGCCGCAGCCGCCTCCGCCGATGCGCTACGGCGGTGACGGGGTCGAGCCGGTACCGCCCAGCAGCGAGGCAGTCGAGCAGATGATCGCCGCACGCGCCCGGCTCGACACCGGGACGCCCGCGACGGCGTCCGCTCCGGCGAAGTCGGCTGCGAAGAAGCCGGCGAAGAAGGCTCCCGCGAAGAAGAGGGCTGCAAAGACGTCGGCCGCGAAGAAGACCCCGGCGAAGAAGAGGGCTGCGGCGAAGAAGAAGGCGCCGGCGAAGAAGAAGGCGGCGAAGAAGTCGGCGGCGAAGAAGGCACCGGCGAAGAAGTCGTCCGCCAGGAAGAAGTCGTCCGCCAAGAAGTCGTGACGACCGGGTGACGCGTTCGGGATGGCGCGCAGGGCGGTGCGCTCTGGCGATCGCATCCTCGTTGTGACACCCCTTCCGTACGGTTGTTCGTATGGAACTGGCGGTGGTGGTCGAGCGTGTCGAGCGGGTGGTGGCCACTCGTGCTGATGCTGCTGCGCCGGTTGCCTTGTTGAAGTCGGCGCTGGCGTC
>JABDKP010000063.1 GCA_013002175.1 Ilumatobacter sp. | reverse complement strand
CGCTTCTCTGGTGAGTTGTTCTGATCGGATCTGTTGCGCGAGCTTCAATCGCTGATTCGTGTCGCAACCGTTCGGCGGCGCCCAGCATTGCTGCGGTGAGGAGGTCGAAGGATTCGGTCATGTCGAGGTCTCCGATCTCGTGGCCGATGAGGATTCCGTCGGCTGCGGCGATGGTCAGCGCTGCGAGTCGAGCGTGATCGGTCGTCGCCAGTTCGGGGAACAGGGTGGCGTACATCTGCTGCGCGTTGTCGAGGGTGGCTCGGCGGACGTCGAGGAACTTCTGTCGTGCGGTGGGTTCGTCGGGTCGCCGTTCGAGGATGAGCATGAGGCCGAGGCGGAGGAAGTCGGGGTTCTGGCCGAGGGTCTTGCCGGTACGACGCAAGGAGTCCCGGAGTGCGTCGGCTCCTGATGAGCTGGTCGGTGTGTCGGCGACGGGGTGCATGCTGGAAACCCAGGAGTGGAAGCTGCGGTCGATGACGGCGGCGATCAGTTCGTCCTTGTTCTTGAAGTGCCAGTAGATCGAGCTGGCCGGGAGACCTGAGCGTTCGCTGACGCGGCTGATGCTGGTGCCTTCGTAGCCGCGTTCGCCGGCGATCTCGGCAGCGGCGTCGAGGATCTTCTCACGTGATGCGTCACCGTTTGCTCGCCGTCGGCGTTTCGCACCCGGGTGTGAGGCGGGGTCAGGTGTCGTCATAGGTGTCCCTTGACAGTAGCGCAACGTCGCGCTTACTGTAGCGATCATTCCATTAAGCAATCGAATGATTGCGCGGACGCGAGGGGCAGATCTGTGGAGACAATTGATTCGAACGCGGTCGAGGCCGTCGCCGGCCGGCTGCTGAGCGCATACGAGTCGTTCGAGCCCATCGCGCCGGTTCGCGCCGGACTCGAAGCCAGCGGCATCGATGCCGCCTACGGGGTCCAGCGGGCCACGACCGATGCGTGGGTGTCGATGGGCCGCCGCATCGTGGGGCGCAAGATCGGCCTGACGTCGACGGTCGTACAGCAACAACTCGGCGTCGATCAGCCCGACTTCGGCGCCCTGTTCGCGCACATGAGTTTGACCGACGGGGAAGCTGTCCCCGCCGGCGCAGTGCTGCAGCCACGGGTCGAGGCGGAGGTCGCACTGGTCCTCGACCGCGACATCGACCACCCCGATGTGACGATCAGCGAACTCATCCGAGCCGTCGACTTCGTCGTCCCGGCGATCGAGGTCGTCGGGTCACGGATCGCCGGGTGGGACATCACGATCCTCGACACGATCGCCGACAACGCATCGAGCGGCATGTTCGTGTTGGGTACTCGTCCGGTGGCGCCGGGCGACATCGATCTTCGTGAAATCGAGATGTCGATGAGCGTCGACGGACAGGTCGTGTCCACGGGAACGGGCGCGGCGTGCCTCGGTCACCCCTATCTGGCGGCACTGTGGCTCGCCCGTCGTCTCGCCACCGAGGGCGACCCGCTGCGCGCCGGCGATGTGGTGATGACCGGTGCGCTCGGGCCGATGCAACCACTCGTCGCTGGCAGGGAAGTGGTCGCGACCTTGTCGGGTCTCGGCACCGTGCGAACCAGCCTGGAGGAGTCCGCGTGACAGATCGTTGGAAGGTGGCCGTGATCGGCTCCGGAAACATCGGGACCGATCTGATGATCAAGGTGCTGCGCCGATCGACGCGCCTGGAAATGGCCGCGATGGTCGGCATCGACCCGGACTCCGACGGTCTGCAACGTGCCGCACGCATGGGTGTGGCGACCACCTCCGACGGCGTCGAGGGCCTTTTGGCCCTGCCCGAGTTCGACGGTGTGCGCCTCGTGTTCGACGCGACGTCTGCGGGCGCTCACGTGCACAACTGGGCGGCTCTCGAATCCACCGGGGTGCGCATGCTCGATCTGACCCCGGCCGCCGTCGGGCCGTACTGCGTGCCGGTCGTCAACCTCGACGATCACCTCGACGCACCCAATCTCAACATGGTGACATGCGGCGGTCAGGCGACGGTCCCGATCGTTGCCGCCGTCAGCCAGGTGTCGCTCGTGTCGTACGCGGAGATCGTGTCGTCGATCGCGTCGAAGTCGGCGGGGCCGGGCACGCGGGCCAACATCGACGAGTTCACCGAGACGACCTCGCAGGCGCTCGAGGTCGTTGGTGGAGCGACGCGAGGCAAGGCGGTCATGGTGCTCAACCCGGCTGAGCCGCCGTTGATGATGCGCAACACCGTGTACTGCCTCGTCGACGGCGATCGTGATCACGCCGCCATCGAGGCGAGCATCAATGCCCAGGTCGACGCGGTGCGGGCGTACGTGCCGGGCTATCGACTCAAGCAACGGGTGCAGTTCGAGACGTTCAGTCAACAGAACCCGTTGCACATTCCCGAGACCGGCAAGTTCTGGGGCACCAGGGTCACGGTGTTCCTGGAGGTGACCGGCGCGGCCCACTACCTGCCGGCCTACGCCGGCAATCTCGACATCATGACGTCTGCCGCGCTGGCCACTGCCGAGCGTCTGGCCGCCCGTGCCGGCGTCGAAGCCGGCGAAGCGATCGAGGTGCCGGCATGATCCACACGGACACCACCGATCGACCGTTGTACATCAGCGACGTCACGCTGCGCGACGGGATGCACGCCATCCGCCACCAGTACACGGTGGACCAGGCGGTGCAGATCGCTGTCGCGCTCGACCGCGCCGGCGTCGACTCGATCGAGGTCGCCCACGGTGACGGCCTGTCGGGCTCGTCGTGCGTCTACGGGTTCGGCGCCCACACCGACCTCGAATGGATCGAAGCCGTCGCGGCCGCAGTCGACCACGCCAAGGTGGCAACGCTGCTGCTCCCCGGGATCGGCACCGTCCACGACCTGAAGGCCGCCCACGCAGCGGGTGCCACGGTGGTGCGTGTCGCGACGCACTGCACCGAGGCGGACATCTCGGCCCAGCACATCGCCGCGGCACGAGACCTCGGCATGGACACCGTCGGGTTCCTGATGATGTCGCACATGACCACCCCGGCCGACCTCGCAGCGCAGGCCAAGCTGATGGAGGGCTACGGAGCCACCTGCGTGTACGTGGTCGATTCGGGCGGCGCGCTCTCGATGAACGACGTCGCCGCGCGTTTCGACGCGTTCCGCGAGGTCCTCGACCCGGCAACGGAGTTGGGGATGCACGCGCACCACAACCTGTCGCTCGGCGTCGCCAACTCGATCGTCGCCGTCGAACACGGCTGCACCCGCGTCGACGCGTCACTCGCAGGGATGGGAGCCGGTGCCGGGAATGCACCACTCGAAGTGTTCGTCGCTGCCGCAGCGCGGCTCGGTTGGGACCACGGGTGTGACCTGATCGCCCTCATGGACGCCGCCGACGATCTCGTGCGGCCACTGCAGGACCGTCCCGTGCGTGTCGACCGCGAGACGCTCGCACTCGGCTACGCCGGGGTCTACTCGAGCTTCCTGCGTCACGCCGAACAGACCAGCGAGCGCTACGACATCCCGACCGTCGAACTGCTGCTCGAAGTCGGCCGACGCCGCATGGTCGGCGGCCAGGAAGACCTCCTCCCCGACATCGCACTCGACCTCCTGGCCGCCCGCGAGACAACACCGGACACGACATCACTGGAGACCCACGCATGATCAGCGCCCTCAGCTACATCGGCTTCGCCTCACCACACGCCGACGACTGGAACGACTTCGGTCCCGACGTCCTCGGCGCGCAGGTCGCCGATCCCGGACCCGACGACGCCGTCCGCTTACGGGTGGACGACTTCGACGCTCGGATCACCATCCACCCCGGGGACCACGAGGAGCTGGCCTACCTCGGGTGGGATGTCGGCGACGCGTCCGGCATGACCGCCGCCGTCGCACGGCTCGCCGACGCCGGCGTCACAGTCACCGTCGACCACGACGCCGCTGCGCTCCGTCGTGTCACCGACGTCCAGTCGTTCACCGACCCGTTCGGAATCCGCCATGAACTCTCCTACGGCCTCGCCGAGGCAGCACCGTTCGTTCCCGGGCGACCGATCAGCGGTTTCGTCACCGGCGACGGCGGCCTCGGTCACGCCGTGTTGATCGTTCCCGACCTCGACGCGGCCACCGCGTTCTATGCCGACGTGCTCGGGTTCAAGGTGTCCGACGACATCGAGGAAGGTGGTCTGCTCGTTCGCTTCTTCCACTGCAATCCGCGCCATCACTCGCTCGCGATCGCCAGCGTGCCCGGCATGGTCGGCGTCCATCACCTCATGTTGGAGGTCGGCACGATCGACGACGTCGGCTCCGGACTCGACATCGTCAACGAACGC
>JABDKP010000062.1 GCA_013002175.1 Ilumatobacter sp. | reverse complement strand
CAGGCGATGTCGTAGCCGGCTTCGTCGATTGCGGCGCGCACGGCAGCATCGTCGCCGCCGTCGACGGTGACGGTCTTGGCAGCGACATCGACGACGACGGAGCGGACGCCGTCGACCGTGGCGACCTCGCCTTCGATCGCATGCTTGCAGTGATCGCAGCTGACACCGGGGACGGCGAACGTGCGAACGACCTCGAGGCGGGAATCGGTCATGATGTGGTCTGCAACTCTCTCGTGGGGGGATGGGCGGGTGTGGACGGCGCTGCGTCCGGGCCGCCGCGGTAACCGGCGAAGCGACGGAGGCGGAGGCTGTTCGACACGACGAACAGCGACGAGAAGCCCATCGCTCCGGCGGCGATCATCGGACTCAGCACACCGAATGCAGCGAGCGGGATGGCAGCCGCGTTGTAGGCGAACGCCCAGAACAGGTTGCCCTTGATCGTGGTCAGCGTGCGCCGGGCGAGCGCGATCGCGTCGGCGACGGCGCGGAGGTCGCCGGACACGATCGTCAAGTCGGATGCTTCCATCGCCACGTCGGTGCCGGTGCCGACTGCGATGCCGAGGTCGGCCTGGGCGAGCCCGGGGGCGTCGTTGATGCCGTCGCCGACCATCGCAACGCGGGCGCCGCCGTCCTGCAGACGACGGATCTCGTCGGCCTTCTCGTCGGGGAGCACGCCGGCGACCACGTGATCGACACCGACCGCCGCCCCGACCGTGCGCGCGGTCCGCTCGTTGTCGCCGGTCAGCATCGTGACCTGCAACCCGAGCTCGTGGAGTGCGGCGACCGCGTCGGACGAGGTCTCCTTGACGGTGTCGGCGACGAGCAGCACGGCTTCGGCGGTGCCGTCGCGGCCGGCGAACACGGCAGTCGTGCCCCGCTCCTCGGCGGCGGCTGCGGCCGCCTCGACAGATGGTGGCACGACGTCGAAGTGGGTCCGCCGGCCGACGCGGACCTCGACGCCGCCGACGGTTGCGGCCACGCCGACACCTGGCGTGTTGACGAACCCCTCGACCGGGCCGAGCGCGTCGCGTTCGGCAGGCGTGGCGGAGACGGCGATCGCCCGCGCGATCGGATGCTCGGAACGGTCCTCGACCGCGGCGGCCAACGTGCGGAGGACGTCGACCTCGGCCGGGGAATCCGGTGCGACGACGCCGTCGAGCTCCATCCGGCCGGCCGTGATCGTGCCGGTCTTGTCGAGCACGATGGAGTCGATCCGCCGGGTGTCCTCGAGGACCTCGCCGCCCTTGATGATCACGCCGAGCTGTGCACCACGGCCGGTACCGACCATGATCGCCAGTGGCGTGGCGAGACCGAGGGCGCACGGGCAGGCGATGATCAACACCGCAACCGCAGCGGTGAACGCCTCGTCCGCGGCGTGGCCGGTGACCAGCCACCCGACGAGCGTGACGAGGGCGATGCCGATCGCGAGTGGCACGAACACCGCCGACACTCGGTCCGCGAGGCGCTGCACGTCGGCCCGGCTGCCCTGCGCCTCGTCGACGAGGCGGATGATCTGGGCGAGCGTCGTGTCGGCACCGACCTGGGTGGCTTCGACCGTGACCGACCCGGTGGTGTTGATCGTCGCACCGATCACCTCGTCGCCGGGGCCGACCTCGACCGGCACCGGCTCACCGGTGACCATCGACGCATCGATCGCCGTCTGCCCCTCGACGATCACGCCGTCCGTGGCGACCTTCTCGCCGGGGCGGACGACGAATCGCATGCCGACCTGGAGGTCGTCGAGTGTGACCTCGGTGCCGTCGACCAGGCGGGCGGTCCGGGCGCCGAGATCGGCGAGCGCACGGATCGCATCGCCGGATCGTCGTGTGGCGCGCACCTCGAACCACTTGCCGATCAGGATCAGCGCGATGATGACGACCGCGGTCTCGAAGTACACGTGGCGATCGTCGCCCATGCCGTCGCCCATCGCGGCCGGCGCACCGATGTCGAAGACGAGGACCGCCGCCGACCACGCCCATGCCGACAGGGTGCCCATCGAGACGAGAGTGTCCATCGTCGTGCCACCGTGCCGGAGGTTCATCACCGCGGCGCGGTGGAATCCCCAGCCGGAATAGAACACGACCGGCGTCGCAAGGGCGCCGACGACCCACTGCCAGCCGTCGAACTTGAACCACGGCAACATCGACAGCACGACGACGGGGATGCCGAGCGCCACCGCGAAGACCCACCGCCGTTTGAGATCGGCCTGATGCTCACGCTGCTCGCGCTCGCGGTCGGCGTGCCGCGGCGCGACGTACCCGAGGTCCTCGATCGCGGCACGGAACGTGTCGTCGTCGACGGCGCCGGTGTGCACCACGGTCGCCCGTCCGTTGGCGAAGTTGACGCGGGCCTCGTCGACGCCATCGAGCTTGGAGAGCTTGCGCTGGATGCGGTTGGCGCACGCCGCGCACGTCATGCCCTCGACGGCGATGTCGGAGCGGATCGGCGCGCTGGTTCGGGGGGTGACGTCGACGTCCATACCACCAGTGTAAACCTTCCCCTTGACAGGAAGGTCAAGTGTGAATCTAGGGGTCAGGCAGGTGTCAGACACCAAGTGCCGTCCACCAGGTGTTTCGCGTTTCCGATGGCCTTCAGACATCCCCGCAGGTGTCAGACACCTGCCTGACACCTGCCTGACCCTTGAACGATCAGTGGTGGGTGGTGATGACCTGGCAGCGGTTGGGGTCGGTACAGGCCCGCGGATCGAGCGAGGCGGCGCGTTCGGCGAGTTCGAGCAGCTCGGTGCGTGCCGACTGCAGCCGCTCGATCTGCGCATCGAGGTCGACGAGGTGGCGCTCCAACAGCGACGCGGTGTGCCCGCAACTGCGCGCGCCGGCATCCTTCAGCTCGAGGACCGACTGGATCTCGGCCAGCGCCAGCCCGCTCGCCTGCGCGTCACGGATGAATCGCAGCCGCTCGACGGCGGGATCGCCGTAGTCGCGATAGCCCGACGGCGTACGCTCGGGCGCGGTGAGCAGCCCGATCGACTCGTAGTAGCGGATCGTCTTCGTCGTGACGTTCGACCGGGCGGCCAACTCGCCGATCTTCATACCGACGACGATAACGGACCCGGATCAGAGCACGTCGCGCAAGTTCGCGGCGGCGGTCTCGGGGGTCAGGTCCCGCTGGAGGTTGGCGAGCAGTTCGTAGCTCGCCGGGATCTTGGCGACGTCAGCCGAGCGCAGCAGCGGCGGGTAGTAGTGCGCGTGCAGCTGCCACGAGCCGTGCTCGCCCCGCGGGGCCGTGTGCCATCCGGAGCAGTACGGGAACGGCGTGTTGAACAGCCGGTCGTAGGCCCGCAGCATCGTGCGCAACCCGTCGGCGAGGGCCTCCGTCTCATCGGTGGTGAGATCCAGGAGCGACCCGATCGGACGACGAGGCAGCACGATCGTCTCGTACGGCCAGTACGCCCAGAACGGCACGGCGATCAGCCAGTGGTCGTTCTGCACGATCACCCGCTCGCCGCTGTCGACCTCCTGCTCGGCGTAGTCGACGAGCAACTTGCTGCCGTGCTCGGCGCGGTACCGGCGCTGCGCGTCGAGTTCGACGACCACCTCGTTGGGGAGGAACTTCGACGCCCAGATCTGGCCGTGCGGGTGCGGGTTCGACGAACCCGAGATCGCGCCGCGCGTCTCGAACAGCTGCACGTACTGGTACTCCTCCAGCAGCTCGGCGAGCTGCGACTGCCAGAGTTCGATGACCACGCCGATCTCGTCGAGGTCCATCGTCGCGAGTGTGCGGTCGTGCTTCGGCGAGAAACAGATGACGCGACACACGCCGTCGCCGCCACCCACCTCGTACAGCCCGCCGGCCGACTCCGGCACCGGTACGCCGGGCAGCAGCGCGGCGAAGTCGTTCTCGAAGACGAACGTCGAGTCGTAGTCGGGATTGGTGATCCCGCCGGCACGTTCGTTGCCGGGGCAGAGATAGCACTCGGGGTCGTAGTCGACGGCGTCGGCGACACCGTTGTCGTCGGTCTTGCCCTGCCACGGCCTGGTGGTGCGCTGGGGCGAGACGACGACCCACTCGCCGGTCAGCGGGTTGCGCCTCCGGTGCGGGTGGATCGATGGATCGAAGCCGCCGGTCATGCCGCCGCCGTCATCGCATCAGATGTTTCGCGATGACCATCCGTTGGATCTGGTTGGTGCCTTCGTAGATCTGCGTCAACTTCGCGTCGCGCATCATCCGTTCCACTGGGAACTCGTTGGTGTAGCCGTAGCCGCCGAGGAACTGGACGCAGTCGGTCGTGACGTCCATCGCGACATCGGACGCATACGCCTTGGCCATCGCGCCGATCATCGACAACTCGCCGTGCGGGTCGCCCTCATCGACGATCGCGCAGGCCTTGTAGACGAGGTTCCGGGCGGCCTCGATCCGCATCGCGGCGTCTGCGGCCATCCACTGCAGGCCCTGGTTGTCGGCGATCGGGCGGCCGAACGTCTTGCGCTCCTGCATGTAGCCGACCGCGTAGTTCAGTGCGCCCTGCGCGATGCCCACCGCCTGCGCGCCGATCGTCGGCCGGCTGCGGTCGAGGGTGTGCATCGCCACCCGGAAGCCCTCGCCGACCTCACCGAGCCGGTGACTGTCGGGAACCCGCAGGTCCTCGAAGCGGATCACTCCGGTCGGCGACCCCTTCATGCCGAGCTTCTTCTCGAGCTTGTCGACGTGGACACCCCAGTCGGCCTCGGCCAGGAACGCGGTGATCCCCGTGTGCCGGTCCTCCGACGTACGCGCGAAGATCGTGTAGAGGTCCGAGATGCCGGCGTTGGTGATCCACACCTTCGAGCCGTTGATGACCCAGTCGTCGCCGTCACGCTCGGCACGGGTCGCCATCGAGGCGACGTCCGATCCGGCGTCGGCCTCGGACAGCCCGTAGCTCGCCTGGCTCTCGCCGCTGGCGATCTTCGGGAGGTACTGCTGCTTGACCTCCTCCGAGCCGAAGTTGATCACCGGCAACATGCCGAGCTTCGAGATCAGCAGGATCAGGCTCGTCGACGCGCACGCCGCGGCGAGCTCCTCGACGACGATCGCCTGGTCGACGAGCGACGCGCCCGACCCGCCGTACTCGGCCGGAAACGACAGCGCCGTCAGTTCCATCGACTGGAGCGCCTGGAACGCCGGCCACGAATACTCCGCCGCACGGTCGGTGTCGGCGGCCAACGGTGCGATCTTGTCGGCGGCGAACTGCCGGACGACAGCTCGGAACTCGCGTTGCTCGTCGGTGAGCGTGATCGGCTGACTCATGTGTCCATTGTTAGCAGCCGATCGTTCGGCCGAGACGAACAGCCGACGAACCACTCGACCCGGCGGGGGCCACGCGATGCGGTCAGAGTCCGACGACGGCCCGCCAGCTGCGGGCGTAGGCCGCAGCGACGTCCTCAGGCGCCATCCGCAACGTCAACTCCGGTGCCATGTCGGCAATCCTGCGGGCTTCCGCGTAGTGGTGTCCGACATGACGCAACCCGGCGAACAGCTCGCTGCGGGTCTCCAGCAGATCGGCCTCGGGGCGGTCGTCGTAGAACCCCCACATCGTGAATGCCAGGCGGAGGTCGTGGACGACCGGCGCCCGGGAGAACAGCGAGGCGCGTCGGAGGGCGATGCCGAGACAGCCGCGCACGACGTCATCCGGGTGTTCGCCCTCCTGGAGCACCAGCGACGGGACCAGTTTGTTGGCGAGGCGCAGGGCGTAGCCCTGGTCCGGTCCGGGGCGGCCGAGCTGCGGGCCGACCGGCTGGAACCCGACGATGTCGGCCGGGCGCACCGGCATCCATGCCGGCGGCACGTGGTCGGGCGACGCGTAGGTGCGAGTGGGCTGATTCGGCTCGACGGGACTGAACTTGGGCGCTGCCATCAGCTGCATGTCTACCGCACGGGCGGGTCGTCGACATCGCTTCTGTCGCCGATGCGAGTCGTCGTCGTGCCTGGCACAGCGACGACCCCTCGTCAAAGTTGTGCCTGGCACAACTTCGCGTGTTACGACGGGGCGTGGATCAGGCCGTAGACGAGGCTGTCTTCGAGGGCGCGCCATGACGCCTCGATGATGTTCGGGCTGACGCCGATCGTCGTCCAATCACGCTCGCCGTCGGTGGCCGACAGCAGGACACGCGTGGTGGACGCCGTCGCGCTCGACCCGTCGAGGATCCGCACCTTGAAGTCGGTGAGGTGGATGCCTGCGAGCTGCGGCAGCTCGGGGCCGACCGCGGACCGCAGCGCCGTGTCGATCGCGTTGACCGGGCCGTTGCCCTCGGCGATCGCGACGTTGCGCCGGGCGGCGTCGCCCTCGCCGACCCACACCTTGACCGTGGCCTCGGTGGTGAACGCGCCGTCGGGCAGCTCGTCGGTGATCACCCGCATCGACTCGATCCGGAAGAAGTCGGGGACCTCGCCGATCGCACGGCGCATGAGCAGCTCGAGGGACGCGTCGGCGGCCTCGAAGTGGTAGCCCTCGTGTTCGAGCCGCTTGAGGTCGTCGATCACTGCATTGACCTGGGCCCCGTCGATCGTGAGGCCGAGCTCGTCGGCCTTCATCTGGATCGTCGCGCGGCCGGCCATCTCCGAGACGACGAACCGGGTGCCGTTGCCGACCGCGTCCGGATCGACGTGCTCGTACGCGTCCTTCGCCCGGGCGATCGCGGAGACGTGCAGCCCGGCCTTGTGGGCGAACGCCGAGGACCCGACATAGGGCGCCTGCGGGTCGACGGCACGGTTCAGCGTCTCGGCGACGTGATGGCTGACGGCCGTCAGTCGCTCGATCCGGCCCTCGGGGAGGCAGCGGTACCCCAGCTTGAGCTGGAGGTTCGGGATGACGGTGCTGAGGTTGGTGTTGCCGGTGCGCTCGCCGAGCCCGTTCAGCGTGCCTTGGACGTGGCCGGCGCCCGCTCGCACCGCGGCCATCGCGTTGGCGACCGCGCAGCCGGTGTCGTCGTGGCAGTGGATCCCGATGATCGCGTCGTCGCCGACGTGACGCTCGATGTCGGCCACGATGTCGTGGACCTGGTGGGGCAGCATGCCGCCGTTGGTGTCGCAGAGCACGAGGTGCGACGCGCCGTTGACGACCGCCGCCTCGATCACCCGCAGCGAGAACTCGGGATTGGACAGGTAGCCGTCGAAGAAGTGTTCGAGGTCGACGAGCACGCGGCGCCCCTCGCCGTGGAGGAACTTCACCGAGTCGGCGATCATCGCGGCGCCCTCGTCGAGGGTGGTGCTCATCGCTTCGAGCACCTGGTATTCGGAGCTCTTGGCGACGATGCAGACCGCCTCGGTTCCGGCCTCGACGAGGTTGCGCAACGTCGCGTCGTCGTCGGTCTTGCCTCGCGGGCGGCGCGTCGACCCGAACGCGACGAGCGTCGAGGTGGCCAGTGAGAGTTCGGTGCGGGCGCGGGCGAAGAACTCGACGTCCTTCGGATTCGCACCCGGCCATCCGCCCTCGATGTAGTGCACGCCGAGCAGATCGAGCTGCTCCGCGATAGCCAGCTTGTCCTCGACCGTCGCCGAGACGCCTTCGACCTGGAGGCCGTCGCGCAGTGTCGTGTCGAAGACCTCGACGAGTCGTGTGCCGTCACCCATGGCATCGAGTCAACCGACAGATCGGCTCGTTCATCAACCCGACGGCCCCGACACGGCAAATTTCATGCCTGCAAGATGTGGAGATCGTTGTGCACGAGCGGTGGGCAAGAGGTGGACGACGGAGGAAAATCTGGGGAGAACGAAAAAGGTTCGGGGATAACCCTGTGAGTTGCAGATTTGTTCTTGACCTCTCGTTTTCGACCGTATTCAATGGCTTCTGTTCCGGAGAGCGCACGCCCACCGGGACGGTGAGGAATGGGGCTTCGGCCCGAACCCACACCGTCGACGAGGCGCAGCGGAATCGGAACACAGGACAGAGTTCACGGCCACCTCAACCGGCCCGCACTGCGCCTTCGGGCGGAAGGTGGGACACGGGGAGTCGGCACCGGAAGCGGGCGACCGCTCGAGGTGTGGGGTCAGACCGAGTCGCTGGGCGCCCTCGTGGTGCCGGGCGATGACGGAGACCCGCCGGGTCGTTCGGGAAACCGGACGGGTCGGCGAGGCGACCGGGCTCGCGGTCGATCTTCGGATCGGGCGGGGGCAACGGAGCAGTGGCCCAGAGCCGGAAGATCTGGGGCCACCCCAACTGGCCTCCGTGAGGACGGTTCTGATTGGCACCAGGACTTGATGGCTCGGGCAACCGGGTCAGCGTGAATCGGTGACAATCGGGGACGGGGCCGGGCAACCGGCGTCGTGTCCGCATACAGCGGCATCGCCCGCCGCGCGCACCCCTTGGGGTGAACGAGACGGGCGATGTTTAGGTCGATCAGCAGGCTAACGCCCGACGAACGACCAGTGGTGGATCTGTCCGTAGTGAGAGGCCCCGGAACGTGCGCTAGCGCAAGCAGGCAGCACGGACCGGGGCTCCTCCGCTTTTCGGGCTCGGTGCCGGGCGTTGGCCAGGCCCGGCCGCCGAGGACGAGGCGCCGGCGACCGAGGCTGGCGCGAGGACGACCCGACGTGTGAAGCTGCCGCCATGTCGGAGTCCGAACCAACCAGGACGTCCGAGCCAGTCAAGATCGGGATGTGTTTCGACCGGTCGTTCCCGGCCGCGGCGGTCACCGAGTTCGCCGAGCGGCTGGAACTCGGTGGCGTCGACCAGCTGTGGGTGATCGAAGACTGTTTCTACACCGCCGGGGTCAGCCTCGCCGCGACCGCGCTGGCGCGGACCGATCGGCTCACGGTCGGGCTCGGCATCCTCCCCGCGGTTGCCCGCAATCCGGCCATCACCGCGATGGAGATCGCCACGTTGGCCGAACTCGCTCCGGGGCGGGTGCTCGCCGGGATCGGCCATGGCGTGCAGGACTGGATGGAGCAGATGGGCGCCCGCACGCCATCACCGCTGACCACGCTGGACGAAGTGCTGACGACGGTGCGGCGGCTGCTGCGCGGCGAGACGGTCGACGTCGACGGCCGCGAGGTGACGATGCGCGGCGTCGCACTCGACCGGCCTCCGGCGATCGTGCCGCCGGTGCTGGCCGGCGTGCGCGGACCGAAGTCGCTCGCCCTCGCGGGGCGGGCGTGCGACGGCGTCGTGCTCGCCGAGGGCGCCGGCCCCACCTACGTCCGCGAATCGATCGCGCACGCCGGCGGCCCGGACGGGTTCCATGTGTCGGTGTTCACCGCACTCTGCCTCATCGACGACGCGACGATCGCCCACCGGGCGATGGCACCGTTCGTGGCCGGCCTGCTCGAGCATCCGCAGGCGGCGATCCGCGCCCATCCGCACTTCGACGAGCTGACCGAGCGGTTCACCGCGCGCGGCATCGACGGGATCGTCGAGATGCCGACGGACTGGTGGATCGAGTTGGGGGCGATCGGCGACATGGACGCGGTGATGGCGCACGTCGGCGCGCTCGCCGAGGCGGGTGCGGATGACGTGGCGCTGTTCCCCTCCCCCGATGTCGACGAGGCCCGCGTCGACATCGACACCGTGATCGAGATCCGCCGCGCCCTCGGCTGACTGCGGCGACCGGTCACGACCGAGCGGTGGTCCAGCGCGCCGGGTCGAGGTAGTCCTGGAGCCCGTCCCAGGCCTCGCGGGTGTCGGCCGTATCGGCGTGCGGGCGGCAGAGCTCGGCGACGTAGAGGGCGATCTCGGTGAGGTCCCAGCGCAGGCGGTACAGCCGAAGCGCGTCGGCGTCGACCGCCGCCCCGGTGTGCTGGGTGTAGCGCTCGACGATCGAGGCGTGGTCGGGCGCGGCATGCTCAAATCGCCATCGCCTCGACCTCGACATCGGTCCGTGATTGGTCAGCGTCGATCTTCAGGAACACGTCGCCGACGCGCAGCGTCACGCGATCGTTGTTCGCGAGGACGACCTGCACCTGGTCCACGTCCGGCATCTTCGCAGCTCCGGCGCCGACGTCGTGCGGAGTGTCGGTGCGCGGTCGGCCGGTCGCTCCGGCGCCGACGTCGTGCATCGTGACCGACGACCCATTGACGCTGGTTCCGCTCCTCCGTAGCGTCGCCCTCGCGCCGCCCCCAGGACGCACCACACGCGGTTTCGGGCATCGGGCCCGGGACGACGGGAGTAGGAGGTAGGACATGCTCAAGCGAGCATTCGCCGGGACCGTGGCCACTGTCGCCGCGGTCACGCTCAGCGCCGGCAGCGCATTCGCCGGTGAGGTCAACGGGAACGGTGGCGATGTCCCGGCGCCAGATCACGCGCGGTCGGAATGCGCGTTCTCTGGTCTCGACGACGACGATGACGACGGCTTCGGACGCACACAGAACTGGGGTTCGATCCCGAAGGCCGAGCGCGACTTCCTGAGGTCGATCGGCGTGAGCCCAGAAGCGTTGTGCAACGGGCACAAGAACCCGCAGAAGTAGGGCCCTGACACGCAGAGCAGCGTGACATCCGACAAGACAGCCGTCGGGTGAGGGGCCGCTCGGCCGACAGGCTGGATCGCCTGGCACCCGATTCCTTGGGACAAGAGCAAGTCCTCGTACTTCACCTCGGACGGCAATCTCAAGCTCGACCTTGAGGGAGGAGACGTCTGCTGGGAGACGGGCACCGGCTCACACCCGGGCGCAGAACTGCACCTTGACGGAGCGAGCGGGGAGCTGTCGAT
>JABDKP010000053.1 GCA_013002175.1 Ilumatobacter sp. | reverse complement strand
TCACGCTCGCCAGTACCGAGCACGCCCGGTTCAAGCAGACCGATGCCGACGTCGCCAGCTTCGACGGCGGGTTCGGGTCCGCCTACCTCGCCCGCCAGGTGGGTCAGAAGTTCGCTCGGGAGATCTTCTTCCTCGGGCGCGAGTACACCGCCGACCAGATGAAGGAGATGGGCGCGGTCAACGAGTCGGTGCCCCATGCGGAGCTCGAGGCAACTGCGCTGCAGTGGGCCGGCGAGATCTGCGCCAAGAGCCCGACCGCCCAGCGGATGCTGAAGTACTCGTTCAACCTGATCGACGACGGGCTCGTCGGACAGCAGCTGTTCGCCGGCGAGGCGACGCGGCTCGCCTACGGCACCGACGAGGCCGCCGAAGGCCGTGACAGCTTTCTCCAGAAGCGCCCCGCCGACTGGTCCCCCTACCCGTACCACTTCTAGCGTTACATCTGGTGCCGGATGGCTGACGTGACGGTAATCGACGACCTCGACGACGAGCGGTTCGGGCAGTTCCGGGTCAAGGAACGGTCGCTCGCGAGCCGCGCCCAGAAGCGCGACGACGCCGGTGCCGGGCTCTTCCTCGCAGAAGGCGACCTCGTCGTCGAGCGGGCGTTCGCCGCCGGATGCGTGCCGACCGCGGCGCTCGTCGACGTCGACCGCGTCCCCGATGTCGCCCACCGGCTCGGATGCCCGGTCTACGGCGGCGGCCCGCGCGTCCGCAGCGTCGTCCAGCAGCTCGGCCTCCCGCTGACGATCCTCGCGCTCTTCGAGCGGCCGCCCCGCCCGACGGTCGCCGAGCTCGGGGCGACCGCCCACCGCCTCGTCGTCGTCGAAGCGGTCGACAACCCGGTCAACATCGGTGCGATCGTGCGCAACGCCGCGGCACTCGGGTGGGACGGTCTCGTGCTCGACCACACCAGCGCCGATCCGCTCGCCCGGCGTTCCCTGCGGGTGGCGATGGGGACTGCGTTCTCGCTCCCCCACGCCCGGACGCGACACCTCGCCGCCGACTTGGGCGCACTCGCCGGGATCGACCTGTACGCGCTGACGCCGGACCGCACAGCGACACCGCTGGCAGACGTCGCGCCCGCTGGCCGCGCCGCCGTGCTCGTCGGGTCCGAGCGGGCCGGCCTCAGCGCCGAACTGCTGGCGATCTCGACGCCGGTGACGATCCCGATGGCGGCCGGCGTCGACTCGCTGAACGCCGCCTCAGCGACCGCGATCGCCTGCTGGGCACTCCGCCCCGAGTCGTAGTCGTGCCGGACGTCAAAGTTGTGCCTGGCACAACTTTGTCAGGTGGTTGCAGCTCGGCGGGCGCGACGGCCGCGGGGTTCGGCGCCGCTCGGTTCCCACCTGAACTTCTTCACGGCGACGACCGACCCGAGGGCGCCCCAGGCGGCGATGAACACGAGGGCCTGCCAGTCGAACGCCCAACCATCGACCAACGGGTTGAAGCAGTCCTGGAACGCGTTGACGAACGGCTTCAGCGGGAACAGGTTGCCGATCGTGGTCAGGAAGGACGGCGCGTCGTCCGTGACGACGAAGACGTCGGAGATGAACGCGAGCGGCAGGATCGTCGCGTTCGCCACGGCGGAGGCCGAACTGGCGGTCTTGATCATCGCTGCGACCGCCATGCCCAGCGCGGCGAACGAGCCGACACCGACGAGGAACGTCACGAACGCGGCCGGCATCTTCATCCAGTCGATCGAGAGGTCGTACAGCACGACACCGACCGTGAGCATCACGACGACGCCGGCGAGGGCGATCACGATTGCCGACCAGACGAACCCCGCGATGTACCCCCACGTCGGCAGCGGCGTGCTCCGCCAGCGCTTCAGCACGCCTTCGTCGCGACGGATCGGCACCATGTTGGCGAGGTTGCTGTAGGTCGCCGACACGGCGGTGTACGCCGCGAGGCCGCCGGTGTAGAACTGCCGGACCGGCCATGACCCCTGATCCGTCACGACGTCGTGATCACCGAACAGGGCGTTGAACAGGAACAGCATGATCAGCGGGAGGGCGAGCGTGAAGAACAGCGCGACCGGGACGCGGGAGAAGAACTTCACCTGGTACCGCGTCTGGCGGACGACCATCGACGCGTTCGACGGGAAGTCGCTCATGGCGCTGCGGCACGTTCGACGAGCTGGAGGTAGACGTCCTCCAGCGACGCCCGCTTGACCGTCAGTCCCTCCAGCTCGATGCCCTGGTCGAGCGCCCAGCCCGTGGCCCGGTGGACCGTCGACGTCGGTCGGTCGACGGTCGCCTCGACGAGCCGGCCCGACACCCGGACCTCGGCACCCAGCACCGCTCCGAGCGTCGCGGCCGCATCGGCCGGCGCGACCGACTCGGGCAGCATGAACGACACGACGGTGCCGCTGATCCCCTCGATCAACTCGGCCGGCGTGCCCTCGGCGATCAGCCGGCCCGCCGCCAGCACACCGACGCGGTCGGCGAGGCGCTCGGCCTCGTCGAGATAGTGCGTCGTCAGCAGCACGGTGACGCCGTCGTCGCACAGTGACTCGACGAGGTCCCACGATCGGCGCCGCGCCGCCGGGTCGAAGCCGGTGGTCGGCTCGTCGAGGAACAGCACGTCGGGTCGCCCGACGATGCCGAGTGCGAGGTCGACGCGCCGTCGCTGGCCGCCGGACAACGATCCGACCCGCTGGTCGACCTGGTCGTCGAGTCCGACGAGACCGACGACCTCATCGAGACCGCGGCGGGTGCGGTAGACGCTGGAGTACAGCTCGACGACCTCGCGCACCGTGAACTCGCCCTCGACACCCGAGGACTGCAGCACGACGCCGATCCGGTCACGGAGCTCGCGGTCTGCGTCGGTCGGGTCATGCCCCAGCACGGTCGCCGTCCCGGACGTGGCGCGGCGGTGCCCTTCGAGGATCTCGACGGTCGTGGACTTCCCCGCCCCGTTCTCGCCGAGCAGGGCGTAGACCTCACCCTCGCCGACCGAGAACGACACGCCGTCGACCGCGTGGATCTCGCCGTAGTGCTTGTGGAGGTCGGCGACCCGGATCGCAACCATTGGCCGCGAACCTACCGCGACCGGGGAGCGTCAGCTTGTGCCGTACCCGGCAGAGGTGATCGGGAGACCGGTGTCGTTGCGGAGGTGCTCGGCGGCCGGCACGAAGTACGCCATCAGCTCGTCGGCGATTCCGCCCGGAACGGAGTCGTCGCCGCAGACCTCGTCGACCGCGGCGCGCATGTGGCCCAACCATCGATCACGTTCGACCGGGCCGACGTGGAACGGGAAGTGACGCATCCGCAGCTTCGGATGCCCCCGCTCGTCGGAGTACGTGGTCGGCCCGCCCCAGTACTGGATCAGGAACAGCGTCAGCCGGTGACGGGCACCGGACAGGTCGGGCTGCTCGGGGTACAGCGGCAGCAGCACGTCGTCGGTGGCGACGCCGTCGTAGAACCGGTCGACGAGCCGTTCGAAGAATTCGGTCCCGCCGACCCTCGAAAACAACGAAGGCGCCGTGTCGTCCACGGCGCCCACGTTAGGGGGAATTCTGTCTCGGGCAGCAGGGAGGAATCCGCCCGAGAAGATCGGTGTTCAGAAGTCGGCGAGGAACTCGTCGGCGTCGAACTTGCGGTACTCGGCGAGTTCATCCACCTCGACGACGAACGGCGTCGAGTCGTTGCAGGGGTCGAGCACCAGGAACTCGTCATTGGCGAGCAGGACGAGCACGGTCATCGCGTCCCCGTCCTTGGTGGCAACCTCGATCACGTCTCCCGCAATCAGTTCCTGCTTCAGCATCGTCGTCATTGTTTCGTCCATTTCTTGGGGGGTCCTGCCTGAGAAAGCGAGATCATGGTCTCGTCGTTACTCAAGACATCGGTAAGAACCCCGTTCGACTTGAGGTATTCCCGCAGGTCCGAAGTTCCAAACAGAACGTCCGTGACCTGGGCCGGAGCGGTGAGCCGGGCTCGTCGGCGATGGTCGGCGCGGGATAATCTACACGAGATGTTTCGTCACCCGGTGTGACGGGTATCACCAGTCCGCGGCCCGGCTCCACGTCGTGTGCCCGCCACCACAGTCACCCAGATGCGCATGGACGCGCACACATCACGGAAAGGGGGGGTCGACATGGACATCATCGTGATCTTGCTCATCGCACTGGTCGTCATCGCCGTCATCGGCGCACTGTTCGCGTTCGCCCGCACACGTCAACGATCCGGATCGGTGCTCGCGGCACCGGAGGCCCGGCAGCAGAAGGGGTCGTCATGACCGATCAGATCAACCTCGTCCGCGCCAGCGAAGTCGGCAAGCTGCCGGTCGTCACGATCGACGGCGGCGAGGACGCAGCCGAGATCAAAGACGTCGTCTATGACGCGAGCCGCCACCATCTGGTCGGGTTCACGCTCAACAAGCGCGGCTGGTTCCGCGGGACGATGAAGGAGACGCTGGCAACGGAGAACGTCGCCGGAATCGGTCCCGATGCGGTGATGATCGAGTCCGACGCGTGTCTCAACGCCGCTGACTCGGCACCGGAACAGCTCGACCGCACGGGCGAGAACTACAGCGTGATCGGCGTCCCGGTCGTGTCGTCAGGCGGCGCCGCGCTCGGCACCGTCGTCGACGTCGTGATCGAAACCGGTCCCGACCCGAAAGCGGTCGGCTACGAGGTCGACAACGACGGCAACCGCATCTTCGTACCGACATCGGCCCAGATGGGTCTGTCGGGCGACAACCTGGTGGTGCCGGCGGAAGCGGACGAGTTCGTGCGCAACGACCTCGCCGGTTTCGGTGCTGCCGTCAGTTCGTTCCGTGACCTGCTCGCAGGGCGCGGCGATGCGAGAGGAGCCACCTCATGAATGCCCAATCCATGCGCACCACGCTCGGCCAGAAGGTGATCGCCGTCGACAGCGCCGAGGACCTCGGAGACGTCAAGACGTACGTCGTGTCGCCCGATGTCGAGCGGATCGAGAAGATCCAGATCGCCGGACGCAAGAAGCACGCCCTGTTCACGGCGTGGCGGGATCTGGCGTCGTTCGGCGCTGACGCCGTCATGGTGACCGCCGCCGAGGCACCCGCAGAGTCCGACGACGAGCGCGATCTCGGCGCGGCGAAGGGCGACATCGCCCTCCTCGACGCGCGGATCGTCGACACGGCCGGATTCGAGCACGGGACCGTCAGCGACGTCACGTTCGATGCCGACTCCGGCTCGATCGTGTCGGTCGAGGGGTCGGACGGGACGACGTACCCGCACGACGCCGTCGCCTCGCTGGGTTCGTACGCGCTCGTCGTACGCGCCTGACAGGCCCGATCCCCGTGCCCCGCGGGGATCAGGTGCTCAGTCGGTAGTGCCGGGTCAGCCGCTCGGCGGTCTCCTCGTCGAGCACGTGGCGACGGTCCGCGCGCGGGGCCTCTTTGACGACGCGCTTGTCGAACGGGACGACGAACTCGCCGGCCGCGGTCATGTACCCGGCCGAGATCGGCAGGTAGTGGGCGGAACGCAGTAATCCCAGGTCGACGACCGCCCACTCCGCGTCGCCGTACTCGTCGTACACGACATCGCTGATCGTGCCGATCAGACGATGCTCGGCGTCGACCACGTCGTGGCCTCGATAGTGCGTCGTCATGGGGAGTCCCTCTCTTCCCGCCCGCTGTGCGGTCTGGGAAAAACTTAACACCGAGTTCCCACCACGCGCCCGCCGCTCGACCGGGTTTCGTCAGCGGAACGTCGGTTCGACGTGATCGGGAAAGACGTCCGGCAGGCCGCCACCGACACGGTCGGGGAAGTCGGCCTCCCGCTTCTCGAGGAAGCTGGTGACTCCCTCCCGCGCGTCGGCGCTCCCGCCCCGGCTGAGGATCGCTCGCGACTCGATCCGGTGCGCGTCCATCGGATGGTCGGCACCGAGCATCCGCCACAGCATCTGCCGGGTGAGCGCCACCGACACCGGAGCGCTGTTGTCGGCGATCTCTCGAGCGAGGGCCCTCGCCGCGTCGAGCAACTCGTCGGCCTCGTGGACGCTGCGGACGAGCCCGCCGTCGAGTGCCTCGGCGGCCGGAAACACCCGACCGGTGAAGCACCACTCCGCCGCGCGGCTGATCCCGACGAGCCGGGGAAGGAACCACGACGAACACGACTCGGGCACGATCCCGCGCCGGGCGAACACGAAACCGAACGTGGCGAGCTCGCTCGCCAGCCGCACGTCCATCGGCAGCGTCATCGTGGCGCCGACACCAACGGCCGCCCCATTGATCGCCCCGATCAGCGGCTTCGTGCACTGGAACATCCGCAGCGTCACGATGCCGCCGCCGTCGCGCGGGACGCCGGACTCGGTGAGCACGTCGCTGCCCCCCTCGGCGAACGTGTCGCCGCCCGAGCTGAGGTCGGCGCCGGCACAGAACCCGCGGCCGGCGCCGGTGACGATCACGGCGCGCACGTCGTCGTCGGCATCGATGCGATCGATCACGTCGAGCAGCTCGCGCATCATCGTCCCCGTGAACGCGTTCAGCTTCTGCGGCCGGTTCAGCGTCACCGTCGCGATCGAGTCGGACACCTCGTACAAGACCTGCGAATACTCCATCGCGACGAACGTAACGACCCGATCCCCCGCGCACGCCATCGGCACCGCTGTCACCATTCAGTGGATCCAGGCATCTCAGCGGCGATCACGGTTCGCCGCTCGCCAGGCGCGTGGCGACGTCGTTGACCTGGGTCAACGAGGAGCTCACGCAACGCCGCGAGCGGCGAAGCTGGCGCCGCTGAGCTACACGTCGAGGAAGCGGGAGGCGGCAATGCCCGAGCCGATCGCACCGGCGAGGGCGCCGATCGCGAGCATGATCAGCATCACCGTCTTGTCGTAGCCGTCGGTGACGACGAGCGCGGCGAATCCGCTGCCGGGCGGGAACTCGCCGACGCCGTTCGTCCACTGCGTGTTCCACGCCCACAGCCCGCCGCTGGCGAGCACGCCGCCGATGATGCCGTGCAGCAGGCCTTCGAGCATGAACGGGATGCGGATGAACCAGTCGGTGGCGCCGACCAGCTTCATCACCTCGATCTCGCGACGGCGGGCGAAGATCGCGGTGCGGATCGTGTTCCAGATCAACAGCACCGCGGCGAGCAGCAGGAAGATCGACAGCAGGAGCAGGCGGAAGCCGAAGAAGTTCTGGAGTTGCCCGATCAGCGAGATCTGGTCCTCGGCGAATTGCACGTCGAACACGTTCGGCAGCGTGATGAACTCGCCCTCCAGCAGCCGCAGGAAGTCGACGTCGGTGCCCTCGGTGGGGATCACCTTGAACTGCGTGGGGATGTTGGTCTCGTTCAGCAGTTCCAGCACGCCGGGCTCGCCGGCGAGCACGACCTGCGCCTCGTCGAGCGAGCACTGGGCGTCGCAGTAGCTGAACGAATCGATGAACGTTGGTGCGTTCCCCAGTGCGGTCTCGATCACGCCGAGTTGGTCCTCGGTCGCCCCGGCGTTGACGAAGATGATCATCTCGACGCCGCCTTCCCACTTGGAGAGCAGGTTGTCGAACCCCTTCTGGCTGAGCAGGGTGAGGCCGACGCCGAGGAGGGAGATGGCGGCCGTGATGATCGCCGCCAGCGTCAACGTCGCATTGCGACGGAAACTGTCGAAGGTCTCACGGAACGTGTAGCGAAGTCGGGACAGCATCAGGTTCGATCGATCACTCGTAGACGCCGCGCGCCTGGTCACGCACGATCACGCCGCGATCGAGCTGGATGACACGCTTGCGCATCGTGTTGACGATGCGCTGGTCGTGGGTGGCCATCACGACGGTCGTGCCGGTCTTGTTGATGCGGTCGAGCAACCGCATGATGCCCTCGCCGGTGGCGGGGTCGAGGTTGCCGGTCGGCTCGTCGGCGAGCAGGATCAGCGGCCGGTTCACGAACGCCCGGGCGATCGAGACACGCTGTTGCTCACCACCGGAGAGCTGATGCGGCAGGCGGTCCTCCTTGCCGGCGAGGCCGACGAGTTCGAGCACCGCGGGCACCTGCTGTTTGATGACGTGCTTCGGACGGCCGATCACCTCCTGGGCGAAGGCGACGTTCTCGAACACCGTCTTCTCCAGCAGCAGCTTGTAGTCCTGGAAGATGTTGCCGATGTTGCGTCGCAGGTGGGGCACCCGCCCCGGCGGCATGTCGACGATGTTGCGGCCGGCGACCCACACCGCGCCACGCTCGGGCCGTTCCTGGCGGTTGAGCATCCGCAGCAGCGTGCTCTTCCCCGAGCCGGACGGGCCGACGAGGAAGACGAACTCGCCCTTGGCGATGTCGAAGCCCGCGTCACGGAGCGCGATGACCTCAGCCGAGTAGCTCTTGGTGACGTTTTCGAGACGGATCATGATTCAGAGACCGATCCGGAGGGCCGATCGGCGCTGCGACAGAGTACCGCCGTCACGCGTCCGTAACGCGGCACCTCGGTGATGACTCTTGTCATCACCGGCGGCTGACACCGCCCCGGCGCTCAGCCGTCGTTGTCGCCCAGTGCTCGTTTGAATTGGAGATAGCCCTCGATCAGGAAGTCGATGTCGCCGTCGAGGACCGCGTTGACGTTGGCGGTCTCGATCTCGGTCCGGAGGTCCTTGACCATCTGGTACGGCTGCATCACGTAGCTGCGGATCTGGCTGCCCCAGCCGACCTGGGCCTGCTTGCCGCCGATCGCATCCAGTTCGGCGGCGCGGTCCTCCTCGGCCTTCGCCGCGATCATCGCCGACAGCCGGCCCATCGCCCGCTCGCGGTTCTGGAGTTGGCTGCGTTCCTCCTGCGAACTCGCGACGAGCCCGCTCGGCTTGTGGATCAGGCGGACCGCGGACGAGGTCTTGTTGATGTGCTGACCACCTGCGCCGGAGGCCCGGAACACCTGCATCTCGATGTCGGACTCGTCGATCTCGACGTCGACGTCGTCGAGCAGCGGCCACACCTGCACCGCGGCAAACGACGTCTGGCGGCGACCCTGGTTGTCGAACGGGCTGATCCGCACGAGACGGTGGGTGCCCCGTTCGGCGCTCATCAGGCCGTACGCATAGCGCCCGGAGATCGTGACCTCGGCGGACATGATCCCCGCCTCAGCGCCTTCGGACACGCCGTTCAAGGTGATCGTGAAACCCCGCCGCTCGCACCAGCGTTCGTACATCCGCAACAGCATCTCGGAGAAGTCCTGCGCGTCGACGCCACCGTCCTTGGCGTTGATCTGGACGATGCAGTCGCTGTCGTCGTGCTCGCCGGTGAACAGGCTGCGCAGTTCGAGCTGGTCGAACGTCGCGCTGATCGCCGCGATCGACGCCTCGATCTCCGTCTCCTGCGACTCGTCGTCTTCGTCGCGGGCCAATTCGTGCAGCACCTCGACGTCCGCAATCTGGTCCGCGAGACCGTCGAAGACCGTCAGGTCCTCCTTGATGTTGGCGTACTCGGCGTTGAGCTTCTTCGCCCGGTCCGGGTCGTCCCACAAGCCCGGCTCGGACACTTCGTGTTCGAGGATCGCGAAGCGCTCGCGGTTGTCGTCGATCGCGAGGTATGCCTCGGCCTCGCCGAGCCGACGCTCGAGGTCGCGGATGTCCGGTGTGAAGTCGCGCATGGGCGGGCCGGCGGTGCTAGCTCGACGCGCCGTGGCAGAGCTTGAACTTCTTGCCCGAGCCGCAGGGGCAGGGCGCGTTGCGCGGGGTCTTGGAGAACTCGTCCTTGACGACGGTCGCCTGCTTCCGCGCGGCCGGCGCTTCGGGGGCGGCGTCCGCCGGGATTTCCCCGCTCGCCGCAGCGGCGCGAGCGGCGGCGCCGAAGCCGCTGGACTCGACGTCGTCGGATGAGCTCGTCTGCACGTTCTGGACAGGTGCCGGCGCGGCCCCCGCAGCAGGCTGCTGCTCGTTCTGCACCACCTGGACATGCATCACGTACTTCACGAAGTCCTGGGCGATCCCGGTCATCATCGCCCCGAACATCTCGAAGCCCTCGCGCTGCCATTCGGTGAGCGGATCGACCTGGCCCATCGCGCGGAGGTTGATGCCGCCCTGGAGGTAGTCCATCTCCTCCAGGTGCTCGCGCCAGCGCTGGTCGATGATCCGCAACATCACCTGACGCTCGACCTGACGGAGCACGTCCGGGCCGAGTTCCTGCTCGCGGTTCTCGTAGTGGGCGACGGCGTCGGCCATCACGAGCTCGTAGATCTCGTCGGTGCTGTCACACGCCCTGAGCTGGTCCTCGGTGACCGAATTCGGCCAGTACAGCGTCAGCTCCTTGGCGAGTGCGTCGATGTCCCACTCGTCGTCGGACACCGATGCGCAGTGCGTGGTGATCAGCGCGTCGACGGCCTCGGAGAGGTACTCCATGCCGGCGGCGCGCAGGTCTTCGCCGTCGAGGATCTGGTCACGACGGCGGTAGATGATCTTGCGCTGCTCGTTCATCACCTCGTCGTACTTGAGGACGTTCTTGCGGATCTCCGCGTTCTTCGTCTCGACGGTGGTCTGCGCCCGCTCGATCGCCTTGGTGACCATCTTCGCCTCGATCGCCTCGTCGTCGGGGAGCGCCCGACCCATGACGTAGCTGAGCGCACCGGTGGCGAACAGCCGCATCAGGTCGTCGTCGAGGCTCAGGAAGAACCGGCTCTCACCGGGGTCGCCCTGACGGCCCGAGCGGCCGCGCAGCTGGTTGTCGATGCGCCGGCTGTCGTGACGCTCGGAGCCGATCACGTACAGCCCGCCGAGGTCGCGGATCTTGTCCCCTTCACGCTTGCACGTGGCGCTGTGCTGCGCGAGCAGGTCCTCGTAGCGCGCCAGCGCCTTCTTGCGCTCGACCTGGAACTCGTCGGGCATCTGGTCGAGCGGCAACGGCAGGTCGAACTCGTCGACGAGCAGGGATTCGTCGAACCCCTCCTTCAGGACGTCCTGGCGGGCGAGCCCCTCGGGGTTGCCGCCGAGCAGGATGTCGACACCGCGTCCGGCCATGTTGGTGGCGACCGTGACGGCACCGAGGCGCCCGGCCTGGGCGACGATGTCGGCCTCACGGAAGTGCTGCTTGGCGTTGAGTACCTCGCGCCGGATGCCGCGCTGCTCGAGCAGCCTGCCGAGATGCTCGGACCGGGAGACACTCGCGGTGCCCACGAGAATCGGCTGGCCCTCGCGGTGGCGCTCTTCGATGTCTTCGATGATCGCCGAGAACTTCGAGTCCTCGGACTTGTAGATCAGGTCGGCGGCGTCGATGCGGACCAGTGGCCGGTTCGTCGGGATCGGCACGACACCCAACCCGTAGGTGTTCATCAGCTCGGCCGCCTCCGTGGCGGCGGTGCCGGTCATCCCGGCGAGCTTGTCGTACAGGCGGTAGTAGTTCTGGAGCGTGATCGTGGCGAGCGTCTGGTTCTCCTCCTTGATCTTCACCCCTTCCTTGGCCTCGACCGCCTGGTGGATGCCCTCGGACCAGCGGCGGCCCTCGAGAATCCGACCGGTGAACTCGTCGACGATCTTGACCTCGCCGCCCTGCACGATGTAGTCCTTGTCGCGCTTGTAGACCTCCTTGGCCTTGAGCGCCACCGTGAACTGGTGGACGAGGTTGGCCTGGACGTTGTCGTACAGGTTCTCGACGCCGAGTGCAGCCTCGACCTTCTCGATGCCTTCCTCGGTGGGGACGACGACGCGCTTGTCCTCCTCGAACTCGTAGTCGACGTCGCGCTGGAGGGCCCGCACGATCGATGCGAACCGGTAGTACAGCTTGGCGGCGTCGGCGACGCGTCCGGAGATGATCAGCGGCGTGCGCGCCTCGTCGATGAGGATGGAGTCGACCTCGTCGACGATGCAGTAGTTGTGGCCCCGCTGCTGGACCTTGTCCTCCTTGCGGCCGGCCATGTTGTCGCGGAGATAGTCGAAGCCGAGTTCGTTGTTGGTGCCGTAGGTGACGTCGGCGAGGTAGCTGGCCCGCTTCTCCGCGGGGCTGGCCTTGTAGCCGGGGGTGATCAGGCCGACGTCCATCCCCATCCAGCGGTAGATGCGGCCCATCCACTCGGACTGGAACTTGGCGAGGTAGTCGTTGACCGTCACCAGGTGCACGCCCTTGCCCTCGAGGGCGTTGAGGTACACCGGCAGCGTCGAGGTCAGCGTCTTGCCCTCGCCGGTCTTCATCTCCGCGACCCACCCGAAGTGCAGCGCGGCGCCACCCATCAACTGGACGTCGAAGTGCCGCTGGCCGAGGACACGGATGGCGGCCTCGCGCGTGACGGCGAACGCCTCGACGAGCAGGTCGTCGACGTCGGCGCCGTTGTCGAGCCGCTGCCGGAACTCGCCGGTCTTGCCCTTGAGCTGGTCGTCGGTGAGTTTGGTGATGTCGGCTTCGAGCGCGTTGATCTCCGGGACCATGCCCTGGAGTGCCTTCAGCTTCTTGCCTTCACCGGCGCGGAGGATGCGATCGAGAATGCCCATGCAGGGTCCGATCCTACCGGCGCGACGGGGGTGGAGGCCTGCGACCGGCTGGGCTGTGTGGGCCGCGAACTGCTCAGGCGGCGGTGGGTGTGCCGGGTCGGCGCAGCGCGACGACGGTGGCGGTGGCCTGCTTGGTGCGACCGGCAACGCGGCGCCCCGCCATGGCGGCCGCGGGCGTGGATGCCACGGCGGCGAGGACGACGTGCAGCGCCCCGGCAGCACTGAGGG
>JABDKP010000046.1 GCA_013002175.1 Ilumatobacter sp. | reverse complement strand
CCCTGGAGCACGACGACCACGATCAGCAGGCTTCGGTACGGGCCGAGGTGGGTCTGCAACAGCCGGCGCAGGCTCATCGCGGCGACCGCCGGCCCGGCCCGTCGTCCTCGCAGAGGACGCCGTTGGCGACGACGTCGACGATTGCCGCCGCCGGTACGGGTTCGCTCGCCACCATCGGATGGGTCAGCGACAGCGTGAGCGCTCGCAGCATCTGTGCTGCGACGGCGGGCTCGACACGCAGGTCGGCCCGCGCCGTCGTGAACAGTTCGATCAGGGCGGGGCTGGCGGCGAGCGGGCGCGAGACCCGTTCGCGAACGCTGACACTCAAACCGGACACGAGTTGCCACACGTCGTCGACGCGTCGCTGCAGCAGCTCGGTGGCCGCGATCAACTGGTCGGTGAGCGGCAGCGTCCGGTCGATGGCGGCGACGGCCTGTTCGAACGGTGCCGGATCGGCGGCGGCATCGACGGCGGCGACGATCAACTCGTCCTTGTCGGCGAACACCCGGAAGATCGTGCCCTCGGCGACGCCCGCGGCGTCGGCGATCTGGCGGCTCGTGAGGCGGTCGCCGTGTTCGATCAGCAGCGGGCGGACGGCTTCGATGATCGCGGCGCGGCGGGCCGCGGGCGGCATCGCCGTCGCCCGCCGGGTCGGGCGCGCGCCGGCCGATCGATCGGCGCGAACTGCTGGAGGCATCGGCACAGCATAAGTGAGTGAGCGCTCACTCACTCACTTCGACGAAGCGGCATCGGTCACACCGCGCCGACTGGCACCGGAGGCGACCACCTACGGTGTGAGGAGGCGGTCGTTCGCCGTCAACCGATCCCGATGGACACGCTCCACCCACCCGCAGCCCACGTACCCCCAACAGGGCAACGACCGGTCGGCGCGCTGCATCGGCCGTCACTCGCCATCCGCGTGACCATCGGAGTGCTCGGGCTCGCGGTGCTCGCCTTCAATGTCACCCTGATGATCGCCGACCGGGCGCCGCGTGTGACGCGTCTGCTGCTCGGCGACCTCGCACGTGCACTGTCCGAGCGGATCGACACCTCCGGCCGCACAGCATTGCGAGACGAGGCGCGCCGGCTCGCCCGCGACGACACCGTGCACGTCGGCGTGTGGCTCGTCGCAGTCGTCTTGGTTGCCCTCGCGGTGTGGAGTTGGCGTGGGCTCGCGCTCGCAGCAGTCGTCACGCTGGTGGCCAGCATCGTCGTCGAACTCGGCCAGGGTCGCTATTCGACGACGCGCGTCGTCGAGCGCAGCGATCTGGTTTACAACGCCGTCGGCGTCCTGCTCGGCACGCTGCTGGCCGCGATCGTGTACCTCGCATGGGACCTCGCCGCAATGGCCCGGGCCGACCGCCGTGCGAGGCTGGGCGAATGAAACCGATCGTCGACGCTGCGTGGTTGGCTGACCATCTCGCCGATGTCGTCGTGTGCCACGTCGGGACTGCGATGACCGGGCCCGATCCGTACGGCGACTACCTCGCGGGCCACCTCCCCGGTGCCCACTACGTCTCCCTGGAGGACATGCTGGCGGGTCCCGCCGCGCCGGTCGTCGGGCGGCATCCGCTGCCCACCCCGACGGCGTTCGCCGAGGGGCTCGGCGCGATCGGTATCGACACCGAGACGGCGGTGGTCGCGTACGACGATCGCGGCGGCGCGTTCGCCGCCCGCCTTGCGTGGATGCTGCGGATCATCGGGCAGGAGGCGGCCGTCCTCGACGGCGGCCTCGGGGCCTGGGCCGAACCGCTCGAGACCGGGCCCGTCGCGGCGCCGCCGACCGATCGGGTACCGGTCGAGTGGCCGGCGGAGGCCCTGGCGGACGCCGACGACGTGCAGGCGCACCTGGACGCCGAGGGCGTCGTCGTCGACAGTCGCGAGCCAGCCAGGTATCGCGGCGAGACCGAGCCGATCGACGCCCGTGCCGGGCACGTGCCCGGCGCGATCAACCTTCCGTTCGCCGACAATCTCGACGACGGCCGCTTCCGTCCCACCGTCGCGCTGGCGGCCCGGTTCGAGCCGGTCGCGCGCGATCCGCACGCAATCGTGTACTGCGGGTCGGGGGTGACCGCATGCCACAACGCACTCGCGATCGAGGCAGCCGGGCTGCCTCGGCCCCGCGTCTACGTCGGGTCGTGGTCGGGCTGGTCGACCGACCCGGCCCGCCCGATCGCCACGGGCTGACGATCACGTCGGGGCGATCACCGCCGGGGGCACCGCCTCGGGGCGGGTGCGCAGCATCAACCCGACGACCGCACCCATGATCACCGCGCCGCCGACCAGGGTGGCGATGGTCGGTGTCTCCCCCGGCCAGATCCACACCCACAGCGGGGCGAGGACGACCTCGGTCATCAGCAGCAACGGGATCCGCGCCGCTGCGACCGAGCGATGCCCGAGGTTGAACAGCGGGAGGCCGATGCCGAGCGCGATGCCGCCGGAGATCGTCGCCATCGCGAAGTCGCGGCCGCTGACCGCCAGGCCGGCCTGCGCGAACGCGACCGTGCCGGCCGCGAGCGCGAGGAAGGTTCCGGCCAGCAGTGTCGGGATCACGGGGTCGACCCCCGACGCCGAACGCAGCACCACGCTGTAGAGCCCCAACAGCACCGGGATCAGCGCGGCGAAGAGCAGGCCGAGGGCGGTGCCGGTCTCCAGCCCGGCGCCGACCATGATCACGACACCGACTGCAGTGGCACCGATCGCGACGATCGTCGACGGCTCGACCCGCTCACGCAGCGCCAGCCAGCCGATGATCGCCGCGAAGACAGGTGCTGCCGCGAGCAGGAACAGCGTCGTCGCGGCCGATGTCCGCTCGAGGGCGAGGATGTACAGCATCGACGTCGCCGCCAGCACGAGTGCTGCCAGCCAGGCTCGCCACGTCACGCCGGAGAACACGACCGGACGGCGACCCCGACGGACGAGGATCAGCGCGACCATCGCGGCGGCGGTCGACAGCCCGCGGAACGTCAGAAACTCGAATTCGGATGCCTCGTCGACACCGCGATAGGCGATCGCCGTGACGCTGAACGCCACGCCGGCGCCGGCGACGAGGACGGCGCCCTGGCGTTCGGTCAGCTCCCCCTCGCCGTTGAACGCTCGCGCGACCGCGCGGATCATCGGGAACTCCCCCGGCGCAATGAGGTCAGGCGAGCAGCCACCGTGCCACCGCGGCGCGCCGGTGGGCGTCGTCCGGCTCGATGATCCGGACGTCGGCCATTCGCTGCAGCGTCGACTCGACGAACGCGTCGCCGATGCGCGCCGCGGGCAGCGGTTCGTCGACGTCCGCGAGAACGGCCTTCGCGACATAGTCGAGGTGTCGACGCGAGATCGGTTCCCCGGTCGCCGCGGCACGGTCGCGCGCCGAGCGGGTGAGCTGGTTGAGCATCCGGGTGGTCGGCGGGCGCGCCCCGATCTCGGCCCAGGCATCTGCCAGCACGATGTAGATCCTCGACCACTCGGTCGCGTCGACCAGCGGAAAGCCGCGATCGATGCGCCGCAACCGACGAGCCTCGTCGGGAATGTCATCGACCGCCGCCGACGCCGCGTCGATGTCGTCGGGCTCGGCCGGGGCATCGGCGGGCTCCGCGCCGGCGGCCGGGAGCAGGTAGGCCTGGCGACCGGTGCTGATCTCACCGTCCGGGACGACGTGGCGCAGGAAGCGTTTGAAGCTGCCGTGGCCGAACCAGTCGTCGCTGACCTCGGCGCCGAACTCCTTCTGGAGCGCCCACGCCAGCGACGCCAGCTCGACCGGGCGATCGAGGCTGCGCCAACGATCGAGCAGCAGATCCGCTGCGTCGGCCGCGACACCGGAGATCGTCGCGTCCGCATCCGGCTGAGCGGTACCGCCGGTCTCCGCCACGACCGCTTCGTCGATGCGATCCAGTTCGGTTCGCAGATCCTCTGCGATGTCGTCGAGCGTGGCGAGGAGGTCGGCCATCCGCTTGGAGAGGATCTCGACCAGTGGCGGCAACTCGCCGGCCTTGCTGTACGTGTCCTCGTGGGTCAACTCCCCCCAGCTGTCCTGCAGCAGCGTCCGGATCTGGAGCTCGCAGGTCACCGGCGTGCGACCGAGCAGCACCACCAAGTTCACGTGCCAACCGCGGTATCCCGAGTCCTTCGGCGCGTCGACGTAATCGCGCTCGGTCGTCGGGTCGAGTGCGAGCGGCCGCTTCGCACGCGGGCGGTGCGGCAGGCTGTCGAGCGCCGCCTGCACCATCTCGAGATCGCGAAGATTGGTACAGGTGATGCGCAGCCCGACGAGGTCGTCGACGACGTGCGCGATCTGGTCGACCGACGAGACCTCGTACCGTTGCAGCTTGCGCCAGGCCCGGCGCTTCGACTTCACGCGCCCGGCGATGTTGTTGATCCGGGCGAGGTCGCGGTCCGAGAGCAGGTCGTCGAGCTCCCGTTGGAGCAGCGTCATCGCCAGTTGCGCGGCCGGCTCGAGCGTGTCGCGGCGGTAGTCGTCGTACCACTCGCCGAACTGGTCGTAGCCGATGGACGGCGCGGTCGGATCGCTCACGCTGCGGAACGATACGCGACAGCGACCGAAGCCACCCCTCCGGCCGTCCCGCCGCTAGGTTCGGCGGCATGGGGGGACCGTCGAGCCAGGACGCCGCGCCGCCGCCGACGTTGCGAGCGGCCGCCCGCGCCGACTTCCGGTCGTCGTCCGGCCGGCAGCGGCTCGCGCTCGTCGCCGTCGTGTTCTGGGTGGGGTACGAATGGGGTGCGGGCAACGAGGCCTTCACCCCGTGGCTGATCGCCCACACGATCTCCATCACATCCGGGTACGGCTCGATCCCGATCGTCGCCGCAGTGGGGTTCGGGTTCACCTTGCTACAGCAACTGGTCTCCGGGTTCACCGCGCTGATCGGCTTCTCGATCTTCGAACGCACGTCGAGCGCGGCGTGGCGACGGTTGACGTCGCGCATGGGCACGACGCCACAGCGATGGTCGGGTCTCGGCGTCATCAGCCAGACAGTGGTCGTGTTCGGGCTCGGCACCACCGCCGTCGTCCTGATCGAGATCGTCACGAGCGGCCGGGCCGACCGGCGCGCCCATCGGGCCACGGTGGTGCGCAGCGCCACCCTCTGCGCGTTGGGCGTCGGACTGATCGCGGGCGCGGCTGCCGGCGTCGCGCTGATCGGCCGGCGCAACGACTCGTTGCGGGGCACCACTGATCTCGTGCTGCGGGTGCTCGGCAACCCGCTGCTGTGGATCGGTCTCGTCGTCGTCGTCATGGTGGTCCAGTACGTGAAGGCCCGCCGCGAGCCGGACGATCCGGACGAGACATCGCCGGACGTGCGAAACCGCTGACAGCGGGGCTGCCGATTCGTTTCGGTTCCCTCAAGAAGCGGGCGATTCGTGCCGATCGAAAGGGGTGCAGCCGATCTCGCAGATGTCGACCGCTCGCGCCGCGACCTATCCGACGCTGCGCCGGCCCGCCGATCGTGCGTCCTTCGACGTCCCCGTCTTCCGGACGATGCGCGGTGGCCCCGACGTCGTTGCGGTCTGTGTGTTCGCCTGTGCGGGCGCGGTCCACGCCACCGGCATCGCGAGCGACCTCACGTACCCCCTGATCACGTCGGGGGCGGTCGTCCTGACGTTTCTCGGCCTGCGCCGCCACCGGCCGGCCGTCATGTGGCCCTGGATCAGCCTCCTCGTGGTCGGCGCCCTGTGGACGATCGCCGGCGTCCTGCGGGACTGGACGGAAGCGACCGGCGACCTCTCCGGCAGCCGATCGTTCCTCCCCGATCTCTTTGCGCTCCCCGGATACGCCCTGTTCGGTGTCGCGATCTTCGGGTTCGTCAAGCGGCGCAACCCCGTGCGCGACGTCGACGTGCTGCTCGACGCCGTACTGCTCACCGCCGGCGCCGGGTTGATCGCGCACGAAGTCCTGATCGGGCCGACGCTCGACCTCGCAGACACCGCGATCGCAGCTCGATGGGCGATTGCGATCTACCCGGCGATCTCGATCTGTCTCCTGGTGTTCGCCGCACAGATCTCGTTCGCCCGAACGGCTCGGCGCAGCGGCTACTCGTTCATCGTCGCCGGCACGTTCTGTCTCGTGCTCGGCGACCTCGTGTTCGCGCTCGGCGAGGTCGGCACGCTGACGGTGCCCCGCCAGATCCTGGAAATGCCCTATCTCGCCGTCGCCGCGCTGTTCGGGTCGGTCTCACTGAACCCTGGGATCCATGCCGACGGCGCCGATCAACAGGACGCACGGCCCGATTCGCTACTGGGCGCCGATCGTCTCGCCGCGCTGCTGCTCGCCCTGTTCGCACCCTTGATCGTCGTCGCAACTCCGAATCGTGGCGAATCGCTCTGGATCCAGGCCAGCATGTGCACCGTCCTGGCGGTCGCGGCTGTCGTCCGGATGGTCCGCGCCATCAGATCCCAGGAGGTGCTCCAATCCGAGCTCCTCGAACGAGCGACCCACGACGAACTCACCGGGCTGCCGAGCCGGGCACTGATCCTCGACAGCATCGTCGCCCGGCTGCAGCGTCCGGATGAGGTCGGGTGCGTGCTGTTCCTCGACCTCGACGAGTTCAAGAACGTCAACGACTCGATGGGTCACGGCGCCGGCGACGAGCTGCTGATCCTCGTTGCCGAGCGAATTCGAAACGCTGTGCGGGCGAGCGAGATCGTCGGTCGGGTGTCGGGCGACGAGTTCGCCGTCGTGGCGACGCTCCACGGAACCGACGGCGCGAAGTCGTTCGGCGACCGGATCCGGCGGGTTCTGCGCGATCCGTTCCGCCTCGAGCACGGCGAGGTGTTCACGTCGGCGTCGATCGGCGTGGCGGTGCTCACCGGTGCGGACTCAGACGAGTCCGGCGAGGAGTCGAAGGACCTGCGGACCCGGGCAGCCGATCTGATGCAGCAGGCCGACACGGCGATGTACCGGTCGAAGGAAGCGGGCAGGAACCTCACGACGGTGTTCGACAGCTCGATGAGGGTCCGTGTGCAGGAGCTGCTCGACACCGAGCGCGAGCTGCGACATGCGCTCGAGCGGGGCCAGATCGGCGTGGTCTACCAGCCGATCGTGCGGGGGCTGTCCGGTCGGATCGAGGGCTTCGAGGCGCTGATGCGCTGGTCGGTCGACGGGCGCTTCATCTCGCCTGCCCAGTTCATCCCGGTCGCGGAGAAATGCGGGTTGATCGTACCGCTCGGCACCTATGTGTTGAACGAGGCGTGCCGCCAGGTCGCGTGGTGGCGCGAGAACATTCCGGGCGCTGAACACTGCTACGTGTCGGTCAACCTGTCTGCTCGCCAGGTCCTGTCGAGCGACATCATCGATGTCACCAAGCAGGCGCTGGACGAGTACGGACTGCCGGGCGACGCGCTGTGGCTGGAGATCACTGAGTCGACGCTGATCGAGGACACGGTGACGACCAGTGCCGTCATGCAGGGGCTGCTCGCGATCGGCGTGAAACTCGCGATCGACGACTTCGGCACCGGATACTCGTCGCTGTCGTATCTCAAGCGATTCCCGGTCGCCAGAGTCAAGATCGACCGGGCGTTCGTCATGGGTCTCGGGCAGAACGAGTCGGATTCGTCCCTGGTGGCCGCGATCATCGCGATGGCGCACGCGATCGGCCTCGACACCGTTGCCGAGGGCGTCGAGACGGTCGAGCAGGCCGAGTTGCTCATCGAACTCGGCTGCAACCAACTGCAGGGCTACCTGTTCTCCCCCGGTGTGCCGCCGCACGAGGTCGTCGCGACGATGGTCAACCTCGACGGCAAGATCCGCCGGATGACCACGACGTCGCAGCGCCGCTGCCGCGACGCCGATCGCACCGTCTGAGCCCCCACCAACAAAGTTGTGCCTGGCACAACTTTGACGTTCAGTCGATCGGGTTGGGGAGTTCGGCGATGTACCAGGTCTGCTGGTCGGCCACCGCGACGCGGCCGTCGGGGAAGTTCGACGCGATCCGCTCCACGAGCGCGTCGGTGTCGAACGCCTCACGGTTGAACTGGCAGATGTCGAACGCGAGGATGCCGCCGGCCTTCGCGGCGACCTGCCACAACTCGGTGTAGATCCGGTTGAACAGGGTCAGTCCACGCTGCTGTGGCGACACGGCCACGAGGATGCCGTAGTAGATACCGCCGCGGGCGGCGTGGTCGGGGTAACGGGCGCGGAGGAAGTCCGGCGAGATCTGCGGGACGCTCTCCAGATCGTTGGTCACCATCCCCATGCCGACCGGCTCGGTGCCGGCCCAGCCGACGATCTTCGTGATCCGCGGGTTCGCCAACTCGCCGATGATCTCGTCGCGGGAGAACACGTGCTGGAGGAATGCCAGCTCACCGAGTGGCGCGAAGTTGACGTAGTAGGTGTCCCACAGCTTCTCGGCGTCCTCGCCGGTGATCACCGACTCCACGGTGACCGACAACTCGGGAGACGCCGGGTGGCGCTCACCGATCGTCCTGGCGGAGGCCGGTCCCGCCTCGGGCGGGCTCGGAAGCACGACCCGCGTCGGGGGCACGATCGACGGGCGCCGATCGGGGCGGGCCGAGTCGGTCGGTGCGTGGACACCGGCATCGCGTGGTGGGGGGGCTGCCATTCGGCCCGAGTGTAGGCGGCGCGGGCCGACGGTCGCCGGGACGGCGCGTGAAACCCCTGGTCAGTGGCGCCTCGCGGCGTAGTCGGTGGGCGGTGTCGTGCCGGCGTGAGCGAACGCGGGCGGCGTCACGAACCGCACAGCGTCGGCCCTGCGGTCGAGGTCTGAGGGTTCTCGGAAGCGAGGTTGTGGAAGAAGTCCGCCATGTTGTCGTCGGTGTCGACGCAGTTGCCTCCGGCGGCGCCGATCCGCCGCTCGTAGCTCTGGATCACCTGGCCGCTGAGTTCAGGGAGCGGTGCGCCCTCGAGTTCGTCGCCGGCTGGGTCGACCGAGACCGCGTCGATGACGGTGCCACCAGCGTTTGCGAGGTACACACCTTCGTCGTTCGCGATCCCACCTGCCGAGAGCTCATCGGGCACGATGCCGTGGGTCGCAAGGAACGTCGGGCTGGCAACGAGGAAGTGCCGGTTCGCCGGGATTGAACCGAACAGCACCGCTTGCAGGTTGCTGCCCTGGTCGAACAGTTGCCAGCCGTTGACGTTGATCGGCGACGACGTCGGGTTGTAGAGCTCGACGAACTCGTCGTCGCCGCCACCCGGGCCGTCGGTCCGGAACTCGCTGATCACGATGTGGTTCGCCGGCGGAGGCGGCACGAATGGCGGCGGTGTGCCGCATGGTGCGAACGTGCCCGAGCCCTGCGGGTTGCGGCTCGTGAGGTTGTGGATGAAGTCGGCGGCGTTGTCGTCGGTGTCGACGCAGTTGCCGACGCCGGTCCGGCGCTCGTAGCTCTGTGCGATGTTGCCGGTCATCGGCGGGAGGCGGTTGCCCTCCCCGTACAGCGAGCCGGCGCCGTCCTTCCACAGCCCCGTCCCGACTGCGTCGACTTCGACGCCGGTGTCGGTGTAGATCGCGATCCCGGAGCCGTCCTCCAGGGCCCGGTTGAAGACGACGTCGGGCAGCAGCGTGGCAGCGACGCTGTTTTCAGCGAGGAGGTAGTACTCGTTGGGGCCGAGGGTCGTGCCCGGCGGGATGTCGATCGCCGTCTCGGCGTTGAGATCGCCGTCGGACCGGCGGACCTCCCAGTTCGAGATGTCGATCGGTGCCGACGTCCGGTTGTACAACTCGATGAAGTCGTCGTTGGCGCCGTCGGGCCCGTTGGTCGCGAACTCACTGATCACGACGGATGCTCCCGAGATCGTCCAGGTGAAGGTCTCGCTGTCGGACAGATTCGTCGGCACGCCGTCGGTCTCGGTCACGGTGACGGTCACGACGACGCTGGCGGTCGTCGTCGGGCTGCCGGTGATCTGCCCGGTCGACGGGTCGATCGAGAGTCCCGCGGGGAGGCCGGTCGCAGAGAACACGAGGTTGTTCGCCGGCACGTCCGGATCGGTCGCGCTCGGGTCGAGGGTCACCGAGGCGCCGAGGCTGTGGGCCTGGTCGGCGATCGGGTCGAGCACCGGTGCGGCGTTGACCTCGTTGGCCGTGATCGTGATCGCCTCCGAGTCGGACAGGGCGCCGGCCCCGTCGTCGGCAACCGTGAACGTCACCGGATAGGCCGCGCCACCCTGGGCCTCGGTTGGTGTCCACGAGAAGTCTCCGGTCGACGGGTCGAGCGTCGCCCCTGCCGGGAGCCCGGTGGCCGAGAACGTCAACCCGTTCGCCGGGAGGTCGGCGTCGGTCGCAGTGACCGTGAAGTTCAGCGCCGTGGTCTCGTCGACAGCCCGGTCGCCGATCGCAGCAAGCACCGGTGCCACGTTGACCTCACCGACGGTGATCGAGATCGCCTCGGCGTCAGTCAGCGCGCCGGCTCCGTCGTCGGTGACGGTGAACGTGATCGGGTGGGTGCCGTCCTGCGCCTCGGTCGGCGTCCACGTGAATTCACCGGTCGACGAGTCGAGCGTGGCACCGGTCGGCAGGCCCGCGGCCGCGTAGGTGAGACCGTTCGCCGGGAGGTCGCCGTCGGTCGCAGTGACCGTGAACGTCAGCGTCGTCTGTTCGTCGGCAGTCCGATCACCGATCGCGGTGAGTGCCGGGGCGGTGTTGACCTCGCCGACGAGGATCGCCACGTCCTGGGTGTCCATCAGGGCGCCGGTCCCGTCGTCGGTGACCTCGAACGTCACGAGGTAGCTCGCCGGACCCTGCGCCTCGGTCGGCGTCCAGGAGAATGCGCCGGTCGACGGGTCGAGCGTCGCACCGGCGGGCAGCCCGGATGCGGTGTAGGTCAGCCCATCGGCCGGGAGATCGGCGTCGGTCGCAGAGACGGTGAACGCGAGTGCGACGAGCTCGTCGACCGAGCGGTCGCCGATCGGGTCGAGCACCGGTGCCGAATTGACCTCGTTGACCGTGATCGTGATCGTTTCGGTGTCGGTCAGGCCGCCGCCGCCGCCGACATTGTCCCTCGCCTGGAACGTCATCGTGTGGGAACCCTGCTGCGTCTCGGTCGGTGTCCAGGCGAATTCGCCCGTCGAGGAATCGAGCGTCGCTCCGGCGGGCAGACCGGTCGCGGAGTAGGTCATCGTCTGGACGGGGATGTCGCCGTCGGTCGCGGTGATGGTGAATGTGATCGCCGCGAACTCGTCGCCCGTGCGGTCGCCGATCGGGTCGAGCACCGGTGCCGAATTGATTCCGCGCACCGTGATCCACACGTTCTCGCTGTCGGTGGGCGCGCCGGCGCCATCGTCGGTCACCGTGAACCTGATCAGGAAGACGCCGGGACCCTGCGCTTCGGTCGGCGTCCATGCGAAATCACCGGTCACGGGATCCAATGTCGCGCCCGCCGGGAGGCCGGTCGCCGAGAACGTCAGCGCATCCGCTGGGATGTCGGGATCGGTGGCGGTCAGCGTGAACGTCAGCGGGGTCAGCTCGTCGACGGAGCGGTTGCCGACGGGGTCGAGGACCGGCGGCTGGTTCGTCTCGTTGACGAGGATCGCGATCGTCTCGCTGTCGCTCATCGGGCTCGTGCCATCGTCGGTGACCGTGAACGTGACGAGGTAGCTCGCCGGCCCCTGCGCCTCGCTCGGCGTCCAGGCGAAGTCGCCGGTGACGCCGTCGAGCGTCGCACCGGCCGGCAGCCCGGTCGCCGAGAACGTCAGCGCATCGGCCGGAACGTCGGCGTCGACCGCGTTGACGGTGAACGTCAGTGCGGATCCCTCGCCGATCGAGCGGTCGCCGACCGGGGCGAGGATCGGGGCGGTGTTGACCTCGTTGACCGTGATCGTGATCGTCTCGGCATCGGAGAGTGCGCCGGTCCCGTCGTCGGTGACCGTGATCGTGACGGGATACGCCAGCCCGCCCTGCGCTTCGCTCGGGGTCCAGGCGAAGTCACCGGTGACCGGGTCGAGGGTCGCTCCGGCAGGCAGGCCGCTCGCCGAGAACGTGAGTGCCTCTGCGGGGAGGTCGGCGTCCGTTGCACTGACCGTGAACGCCAGCGGCGTCTGCTCGTCGACGGTCCGGTCGCCGACCGCGGCCAACACGGGTGCGGTGTTGACCTCGTCGACCGTGATCACGATCGCCTCGCTGTCGACCAACGCACCGGACCCGTCGTCGGTGACCGTGAACGTCACGGGATGGTCGCCGTCGTCGGACTCGGTCGGCGTCCAGGCGAATTCGCCGGTGACGCTGTCGAGCGTCGCGCCCGTCGGAAGACCGGTGGCGGAGAACGCCAGGGCGTCTGCGGGTACGTCGCCGTCGGATGCGGTGACGGTGAACGCGAGCGTGACCAGCTCGTCGACCGAGCGGTCGCCGATCGGAGCGAGCACCGGTGCGGTGTTGACCTCGGTGACGGTGATGTCGATCGTCTCGGAGTCGCTCAGCGCGCCGGCCCCGTCGTCGGTCACCGTGAACGTGACGGGATAGGTGGCATCGCCCTGGGCCTCGGTCGGCGTCCACGCGACGTCACCGGTCGCCGGGTCGAGCGTCGCACCAGCCGGCAGCCCGGTTGCCGAGAAGGTCAGGTTGTTCGCCGGCACGTCCGCGTCGACGGCATTGAGGGTGAACGCCAGCGCGACGGTCTCGTCCACCGTCCGGTCACCGACGGGCGCGAGGACCGGCGCCTCATTGATCTCGTTGACCGTGATCGTCACCGTCTCGCTGTCGGCGAGTGTGCCGGCGCCGTCGTCGGTCACCGTGAACGTGACCGGGTAGGCGGCGCCACCATTGGCCTCGGTCGGCGTCCACGCGACGTCGCCGGTCGCGGCGTCGAGCGTCGCGCCGGCCGGCAGGCCGACGGCGGAGAACGTCAGCGAATTGGCCGGCAGGTCGCTGTCGGTCGCCGACAGCGTGAACGCGAGGTTCTCCCACTCGTCGACGGAACGGTCGCCGATCGGGGCCAGCGTCGGCGCGGTGTTGACATCGACGGCGGTGATCGTCACCGTCTCGTTGTCGGCGAGCGTGCCGGCGCCGTCGTCGGTCACGGTGAACGTGACGACGTGGCTCGCTCCGCCCTGCCCCTCCGATGG
>JABDKP010000036.1 GCA_013002175.1 Ilumatobacter sp. | reverse complement strand
GATCCCAGGTCAGCCGGCGATGCCAGGCGGCCCGCCCGGAGTTCCGACCGGCCCGCCCGCCGGCCCGCCGATTGCTGCGCCACCCGGTCAGGACCGCGCGCCCGAGCAGCGGGCGGACGGTCTGCCGCATCGGGTGACAGAGGAGGGGACCGGCGACGGCGAACGTTCGCCGTGGGCCCCACCGGGCGACCGGACGTGACGGCCCGCGCGACCCGGGTGACCGACGACGGTCAGTAGCGGCGCATCACCGTGACGACCTTGCCGAACAGCGACACCTGGTCCGCGGAGAACCGCATCGGCTCCATCGTGGGGTTCTGCGGGGTGAGAGTGACCTCGGCGCCCGACCGCGAGTAGGTCTTGACCGTCGCCTCGCCGCCGGGAATACCGGCGACGACGATGTCACCGTTGTTGGGGTGGTCGATCTGCGTGGCGACGACGTAGTCGCCATCGAGAATGCCGGCGTCGACCATCGACTCGCCGCGCACCCGCAGCATGAACAGTTCGCCCTCGCCCGCGAAGTCGACCGGGACCGGGAGCAGCTCCTCGACGTTTTCCTCCGCCAACACGTCGGTGCCTGCGGCGACGTCGCCGACGAGCGGCACGTGACGGACGGGGCGCTTCTCCATCACCGCCCCACTGTTGGGGTCGTACCGCACCTCGATCGCCCGTGGCTTGCTGGGGTCGCGACGGAGGTAGCCGTGTCGCTGCAGCGTGTTGAGGTGGCTGTGGACGGTGGAGGGGGACGTGAGCCCGACCGCGTCACCGATCTCGCGGACCGACGGCGGGAACCCGCGGTCGCGCATCTGGGACTCGATGAAGTCGAGAATGCTTCGCTGGCGGGCACTGATCTTGGGAGCCATGCGAACAGCGTATGGGTGTTCGATCGCCGAGTCAAACATTTGTACCGCAAACATCCGTTCGAAATTCTCGGTTCCAGAGGTTGACAGCGAACACCTGTGCTGCTTCACTGAGTGACCCGGCGGATCGAACAGACGTTTCGATCCGCCACCCAGACCGAACAATCATGGACACGACACAGTTGGGAGTCAGGCGATGAGGAAGCACGACACGGCACGCCACGCCACGGCCGCAGGCACGCTCGTCGTGTCCGCCACCTCCCTCGACCCCGCGGCCCGACCACGAGGGATGGTGCGGCCCACCGTGCCGAACTACGCGTTGCGCCGGCTCGCGGCCGCCGTCGTCGCGGTCGTCATGTTGTTCGTCGGCGCGATCGGTGCCGTCGGCCTGGTGGCCGGCCTCGGGGGCGCTCCTGCTGCGGCCTCCGGGGCCCCACCTGCCGCCGCATCCGCGCCGGCGCTGCACGTCGCCGACTCCGGCGACACGATGTGGGCGATCGCCGGCCGGTATCGCGGCAGCGTCGCCCACGCCCGGTACCTCGACGCCCTGATCGCGCTCAACGGCACCACCGCGGTGCAGGCCGGCCAGGCGGTGTGGCTGCCATGACCGGGACGTGATGGCGGGTCGGGGCGGGCTCGACAACGGCGGCGTGCGCCACGTGATCAGGCAGATCGTGCGACCCGTCTCGACCGTCTCGGCCCCGGTGACGGCGAGCGGTAGCGTGCACGTCGTGAAGTGTCCGTCCTGCCGCGCCGACGACACCCGTGTCGTCGACTCGCGCATCGCCGAGGAGAGCACGGCGATCCGTCGTCGACGCGAGTGCCTGACGTGCGCATTTCGATTCACCACGTTCGAGCGGATCGACACCGTGCCGCTGACCGTCGTGAAGTCCCACGGCGGCCGCGAGCCGTTCGACCGCGACAAGCTGATTGCCGGGCTCCTCGCGGCCACCAAGGGGCGCTCGGTCGAGCGCGACGAACTCGAGCAACTCGCCACATCCGTCGAAGACACACTGCGGCTCGCGGGCTCCGAGGTGTCGAGTGCCAACATCGGGCTCGCCGTGCTCCGACACCTCCGGGACGTCGACGAGGTCGCGTACCTGCGGTTCGCCAGCGTCTACAAGAACTTCGACGCCGCCGCCGACTTCCATCGCGAGCTCGAATTGATGGAGAAGGACACCGCACCGACCTGAGCAGCCGGTTCGGACGGCGCTCAGCGGCGGCGCAACCAGCGGCTGTAGACGAAGCTGTCGTCGTCGACCACCAACTGCGCCAACTCGAAAGCTTGGGCGATGTCGCGGGCGTCGACGGCGAGACGGGCCCCGCTTCCCCCGACGCACAGCGGCGACGTGGTGACGTTGATCTCGTCGAGCAGGTCGGCGTCGAGGAGTGCGCCGTTGAGGTTCGGGCCGCCTTCGGCCTGGACGAAGTCGGGGTGCGGGTGCACGGTACCGAGCTCGGCGAACGCAGCCGCCAGGTCGACGTCGGTGGTGCCGGCCCGGATCACGTCGACGGTCGGCCCGGCATCGAGTTCGGCGTCCTCGGTGGTGATCAGGAACCCGGCGCCGCCGGTGAACAGCGCGGTCGTCGTGTCGACCGATCCGCTGGCGGTGACCACGCCGACGCGCTGGCCGCGCTTCTTCGGGGGGCCGTACCCCTCCCCGCGTACGGTGCCGGCGCCGACGACGATCACGTCGGCGAGTGCGCGCAGGCGGTGCAACACCGCCGAGTCGTTGTCGCTCGACAACCGCGTGCTCGCCCCGTCGACGATCGTGGACCCGTCGATCGAGGCGACCATGCAGAGCCCGACCCACGTGGCACCGTCCCGGACCCCGAGCGGGGCTCGGTACGCCTGCTCGATCGAGACGTCGGCGACCGACGGGTGCAACTGGCGCATCGGGCGATCATCGCAGCTCGACCCGACCGGCGCGACATCGCCGCAACGACGCGGTCACAACTCGTCCACGTCCACAGTCTGTGGACAACCGGCGCAGTGTCCACATGTTCGACGCCGGTGCCCACAGCGAAATTCACATGGTTGTCCCTCTATCGCCACACAGGGTTCACCTCGTAGTGTGGCGAACCGTGCCGACTGCGGCATGACACACGGACGAGTTGGTGGTGCTGCGCACTGCGTTTCAGACGCGGGCAGCGGTGCGCCGTGGGGGAATATGCCCTGTACCTGTGATGTCATGCCGCGGTCGGCACCATGACGTTTCGCGATGCCGTGCCCCGCGCGGCGACGCGCCCAGGGGCGGCGCGTACGATGGCGTCGTGGACTCACCGGGCGATGCGTTCTCCGAGGACGAGTTGGCACGTCTCGCGCTCGCCGCGGATCTCGACGCACCGCTCGCGGACGATGCCGTCCCGTTCGGTGTCGAGGCCGAGGGCGCGGACCTCCTGCCCGAGTGGTACATGCCGGTGCCTCAGGCGTCGGCGTCCACCCGCAGCCCCCGTCGGGTCCTCGCGGTGTCGATGATCGTCGGTTCGCTGCTGGTCGTCAACGGGGTCGGCCTCTGCGTGACGTACGGCTTCCCCGAAATCGCGTGGTGACCGGGTTCACCACCCGCACGGGTCGTTCCACCGCCGCACGACGCGATTCTCGCGCTCCCAGCTGAGCAACGACAGCGTCGCCGTGTCGAGCACGAAGCGGCGGCCCTCCCGGGCGTCGAGGCCGAGCCAGCGTGCGGCGAGGATCCGCAGGAAGTGCGCGTGCGCGACGATCCCGATCGTGCCGCCGTGCTCGGTGTACCGCTCGATCGCCGCGTCCGCCCGCGCCCCGACGTCGTCGACCGACTCGCCGCCGGTGATCGGGTGGGTCCACACCGACCAGCCCGGAGTCGTCTCGCGCACCGTTGCGGTCGTGATGCCCTCGTAGTCGCCGTAGTCCCATTCGACGATCCCGTCGTCGACGGTCGGCGTGAGCCCCGCGAGGACGGCGGTGTCCCATGCCCGGCGCAGGGGACTGGCGAGGACGGTGGTGAAGTCGATGTCGGCGACCGCGGCGGCGATCGCCTGCGCCTGCTCGCGGCCGCGGTCGGTGAGTTCGATGTCGGTGCGACCGGTGTGCCGGCGCGATGCGCTCCACTCGGTCTCGCCGTGGCGGATCAGCACCAACTCGGGCCTCGACGTCGTCATCGCACAAGTCTCGCGTGTCCCGCCGGCGCAGGCTGTCCCCACCGTGATCGAACGTGTGTGCGAGTCGGCAGGCCGGTCGCTAAGGTCGCAGCCATGGCGATTGCGTGCGCGTATTGCAAGGGCGAGCACGATTCGCCGGCCGAGATCCGGCAGTGCTGGCACGACGGCGGGCAGCAGGATGTCCCGCTCGACGACGACGCCCCCGCTCCTGACGATCGCGGTGCCGATGCCCGGCCCAGCGAGGCGTCACCGTCGGTCCGCGCACCACGGCGGGCGCCGGCATCTCGTCCTGCGGCCCCTGCCGCCGACGTCAGGCGCGGCGTCGCAGCTGCGGTTGCGGGTCCGGATGAGCTGGGGCGGCACGTCGTCGTCGCGCCCGGCGCGGACGTACCGGCACCGTGGTCGAACGCACAGCGGTTGACGATCACCGCGGAGTCGCTCACCGAGCCCGCCGACGCCCGTGCTGAGCTCCGCGCCGCGCACGTCGCGCGCGAGCGGCTGGTCATCGAGCTCGCGGTCGACTTCGATCGCGCCCCGATGCTGATGACCGAGGCGCAACCGTTCGAGGTCGGTGCGACGTTCGCGTTCGAGCGCGAGGAGCTCCACCATCTCGTGTGGTCGAACTCCGTCGACCTGCGTGACACGGCCACGCCCACGTGGATCGCGCTCGACACGGCGATCGCCGGGGGAGCGATCCCATCCGTCGGTGCCGGTGACGTCATCACGCCGTCGGGCGTCGCCGTGTGGCTCGACGGCGGACCGGTGCGGTACACCGAGCCGATCGACGGCGTTCCGGTGTTGCACGCAACTGCGGTCGAGCACCGCTCGTTCATCACGCCCAGCTCCAATACGTCGACGGCGGACCTCGCGCCGGACCAACTCGAAGCGGTCACCCACGACGGCGGGGCGGCGCGGATCATCGCGCCGGCCGGCTCGGGCAAGACCCGCGTCCTCACCGAGCGGGCCCGCCACCTGCTGACCAACTGGAACCTGCCCGCCTCGGCGGTCTGCCTCGTGGCGTTCAACAAGCGCGCCCAGGAGGAGATGGCCGAGCGCACGGCCGACCTCCCCGGCCTCCACATCCGCACGCTCAACTCGATCGCGCTGGCGATCGTCAACGGCACGCCGCCGTTCGCCCCGCAACCCACGCGCTGGTCGACGATCGACGAGGTCGACGTCCGGCGGATCATCGGCGACATCGTCTCGTTCCCGCGACGCCGCAACAGCGACCCGGTCGCACCGTGGATCGAGGCGCTCAGCCTGGTCCGGCTCGGCCTCGTCCGCCCGGACGACGCCGAGGCGCGCTACGACGGTGACGTCGACGGCCTCGCCGCCGCCTGGCCGGCCTACCGGGCGGCGCTCGAACGGCGCAATGCGGTCGACTTCGACGATCAGATCCATCGTGCGCTGCTCGTGCTGCTGTCGCAACCGCACGCCCGGCGCGCCGCGCAGCGGGCGTGCCGCGTGCTGCTGGTCGACGAGTTCCAGGATCTCACGCCGGCCCACCTGTTGATGATCCGGCTGCTCGCGGCGCCGGGCGGGGCGGTGTTCGGCGTCGGCGACGACGACCAGACGATCTATGGCTACAACGGCGCGGATCCGGCGTGGCTGATCGACTTCGCGACGCTGTTCCCCGGCGCCGGGGCGCACCCGCTGGAGGTCAACTATCGCTGTCCGGCGGGCGTCGTCGACATCGTCGACCGGCTGCTGCGTCACAACGACCGTCGGGTCAGCAAGACGATCCGTCCCGCGGCGGCCGCACCCGACGGCGGCTGGACGGTCGACACCGCGGTCGATCCGGTGTCGGCGACGACGCGTGCGGTCACCGCCGCAATCGCCGACGGTGCGGGCCCGAACGACATCGCCGTGCTCACACGGGTCAACGCGCTCCTCGCGCCGGTCCAGGTCGCGCTGTCCGCGTCCGGCGTCCCCATCTCCGGCGGCGTCGGGCTCGAGTTCGCCGACCGCACGGCAGTGCGCAGCGTGATGGCCTGGCTGCGGCTCGCCACGGTGTCGCCGTCCGGCAAGTTCCGGCCCGACGACGTGCGCGAGGCGCTGCGGCGGCCGTCGCGGTCGTTCCACCCCCGGATCAACGACTGGGTCTGCGAGCAGGGCACGCTCGTCGACCTCCACCGGCTCGCCGGTCGCCTGAACACCGAGCGCGACACGGAGCGGGTCACCGAGTTCGCGCAGGACATCCAGACCCTCCAGAAGCTGGCCGCCGGTGGGGCACCGACGACCGACCTCCTGCTCGCGCTGATCGACGAGATCGGCCTCGCCGGTGCGGTGGGCACGCTCGACCTCCACCGGCGCGGGATGAACCGGGCGGCGCAGGGGGACGACCTCACCGCGGTGCTGCACCTGGCGGCACTGCACGACGACGTGACGACGTTCGAGTCGTGGCTGCGTGACCACCTCGCGATCAAGCGGTCGCCGGGCGGCGTGATGCTGTCGACGGTGCACCGCGTCAAGGGACAGGAGTGGCCGCATGTCGTCGTCCACCTCGCCGATGCCGAGCAGTATCCGCACCGGTTGGCCGAAGATGTCGAAGAGGAGCGCCGGTTGTTCCACGTCGCGATCACCCGGGCGAGCCGCCACGCGACGATCGTCACCGGCCCGCAGCCGAGCCCGTTCGTCGCCGAGCTGACGACCGAGCCGTCGCCGCGCGCCGAGCGCCGGGAGGTCGCGGCGCATACGCCGCGGGTCGCCCCGTCGAAGTCCAAACCGGCTCGGCCGGACCCGACCGACGACCTCGATCCCGACGGTCAGCGTCGGTTCGCGGCGCTGAAAGAGTTGCGCAACCAGCTCCGCGACGGCAAACCGGCATACGTCGTGTTCGACAACAAGACGCTGGCGATGATTGCCCGGCTGGCACCGACGTCGCGGTCGGAGCTGTCGAAGATCTCCGGCGTCGGCCCCGCCAAGCTGGAGAAATACGGCGATGCCGTGACCGAGCTGATCGAATCCCTGCTCGTCTGACCCGCGCCGGGGTCAGGCAGGGGTCAGACACCTGCCTGACCCCTGCCTGACACCGGGGTGGGGTCGGCGGTACCGTGTGCGCCGTGGCCCAGACCGTGACGACCCTCCCCGCGCGACCGGCGTGGCGCGGGATGCTGCACGCGTGGGCGTTCGTCGCCGCCGTGCCCGCCGGCATCTTGCTGGTCGTGTTCTCCGAACGGGCCGCAGCCCGCGTCGCTGCCGCGATCTACGCGGCCACCCTGCTGCTCGTCTTCGGCACGTCGGCCGCCTACCACCGCCTCGCCCACTCCGACCGCGCCCGGCGGGTGATGCAACGGCTCGACCACTCGATGATCTACCTGCTGATCACCGGGACGTACGTGCCCGTCTGCATCGTCGCCCTGCCGCGTGCGTGGGGTATCTCGATGCTCGCCGTCGTCGGCGTGCTCGGCGCCGTCGGCATCGTCCTGAAGCTGGTTGCGTTCGCCAAGGCACAGTGGATCTCCTACGCGCTCTACCCGATCATGGGCTGGGCGCTGGTCGTCGCGGCGCCGGTCCTGGTCGACAACCTCACCACCGTGCAGCTCGCGCTGATCGTCGCCGGCGGGCTCGCCTACACGCTCGGGCTGCCGGTGCTGCTGGTCCGCCGGCCCGATCCGTGGCCGATGACGTTCGGCTACCACGAGGTGTGGCACGTGTTCACCGTCCTCGCGGCGGGCCTGCACTTCGTCGCCGTGAGTTCGATGCTCCTCTGAGCGACCCGGATCATGGCCACCGGCGCACTGTTCGACACGGTCGCCGTCGTCGACTGGAGTGCGAGCAACACCCCGCGGACCGGTGCCGACTCGATTTGGATCGCGGTGGCGGGTGGTGACGGGTGCACGATCGAGAACGTGCGCACGCGGCACGAGGCGGTCGCGACGATCGCTGCGCTGGCGCAACCCGGTCGCCGCACCCTGCTCGGCGTCGACTTCTCGCTCGGTTTCCCACGCGGGACGGCCGCGGCGTTGGGGCTGGCCGGCAGCCCGTGGGAGCGTACGTGGCAGCTGCTGGCGGCCGAGATCACCGACGACGAGCGCAACGTCAACAACCGCTTCGATGTCGCCGACCGGTTGAACCGGACGGTGTCGCCCGGACCCGGCCCGTTCTGGGGGTGCCCGCCCGCCCGTTCCACGGCCGCGCTGTCGACGACGAGGCCGACACCGAACGATGCGTGGCCGCCGGTCTGGCGCCACGTGGAGGCCCACCTGCGTGAGAGTGGCCACCGCCCCTTCTCCGCGTGGCAGCTGCTGGGTGCCGGCAGCGTCGGCAGCCAGAGCCTCGTCGGGATCGCGGCGCTGGCGCGGTTGCGGGCGACGCTCGGGGCTCGCCTTGCCGTCTGGCCGTTCAGCACCGGTCTCGCAGCACCGGACGGCGGCGCCGACGTGGTCGTTGCCGAAGTCTGGCCGTCGATGTGGCCGTACGACGTCCCGGCCGGCGCGGTGAAGGACGCCGTCCAGGTCGAGACGACCGCTGCCGCCCTGACCACGCTCGACCGTCGCGGAGCACTCGTGGACCGGTTCACCCCTCCGCTGGACGAAGGAATCGCGTCCGACGTCGTCGGCGAAGAGGGTTGGGTGCTCGGCGTCGGCGGGAGTTGCTGATGGCGTCCGTGCGCTTCGAGCACGCGTCCATCGACGTCGGGGGCACCCGGGTGCTCACCGACGTCTCGCTCGACGTTGCCGACGGGGACTTCCTCGGCGTGATCGGACCGTCCGGCAGTGGCAAGTCGACGCTGCTCCGTGCAGTCGCAGGGTTTGCCGACGTCGTCGTGGGCAGGCTCACGATCGACGGCGAGGACATGGCCGGCGTACGCGTCGCTCGACGCGACGTCGGCATGGTCTTACAACAGCCGGTGCTGTTCCCGCACCGGTCGGTCGAGCGCAACGTCGCGTTCCCGCTCGAGCTGCGCCATCAAGCACGCGAGGAGATCCGCCGGCGAGTCGGCGCCGAGGTGCGGGCGATGCACGTCGAGCATCTCCTCGGGCGCCGGCCGAGTTCGCTGAGCCGCGGCGAGGCGCAACTGGTGCAGATCGCCCGCACGATGGTCCGCACACCGCGGGTGCTGTTGCTGGACGAACCGCTCGCGAACCTCGACGATGCACTGCGCCGCCGCGTCCGTGCCGAACTGCGGATGCTCCAGGAGGGCTACGCGGTGACGACGCTGGTGGCCACGAACGACCCGGAGGACGCGATGCACCTGCCGCAGCGCCTCGCGGTGCTCCACGACGGCCGCGTCGTGCAGGTCGGGTCCGCCGCCGAAGTGAGTCGGGCCCCGGCGACGCTCGATGCGGCGGTCGCCACCGGTGAGTGTTCGCTGCTGCCGGTCACGGTCGTCGCAGATCGTGACGGGTTCTGGCTGGAACGGGTCGGCCGTGGCGGTTCCTTCCGGCACCGCGTCTGGGCGCCCGCGCTGAAGCCGTGGGCCGGCACCGAGGTGACGCTGATGATCCGCCCCGACGATGTGATCGTCAGTGCGACCGGATCGATCGACGCCCGCGCCGTGCGCAGGGTGCCGGGCCAACCGTCGACACTGATCTGTGAGGTCGCCGGACGCAACGTGGGGCTGCACGACCACGACGCCGATGTCCAGCCGGGCGATCCGTTGCGCCTGCGGCTGGACCACGCGGTCGTCTTCGACCCTGCGGCGGGCACGGCGATCGCGTCGACCTGATCAGGGGCCCAGGAGCTGTCGTGCCGCGACCGCCCGCTGGACGACGCCGACCCCGACGCCGACCGCCATGACCACGAACACGACGTCGGCGACCCCGGGCGCGGCGAGCGCGATCGTGAACGCGATGATCGTCTCGGTGCCCTCGACCAACGCCTTCGGCATCGTCACGCTGGTGTGCTCGCCACGGGCGGCTGCGCCGGCCGCCCGCTTCTCCAACAGCGCGCTGAGCATCAGCAGCGAGACGGCGTTCACGTAGAACATGGCGAGCAGTACCGCGACGATCTGCCACGTGGTCGTGTCGTCGGCGCCCAGTGCGATGCCCAGCGGAATCGCGGCGTAGCCGATCGTGTCGACGACGAAATCGGCGTACCCGCCCACGTCGCCGGCGGAGCCGGTGGCCCGGGCGACGGCACCGTCGAGCCCATCCGCGAGCCGCCCGGCGAGCCAACACGCCACCGCTGCGATCGGCTGCTGCCACCACGCCGACGCCGCGGCGGCGAGCGAGAACAGCACGCCGATGGTGGTGAGCAGCGCCGGCGGGACGCGGCCGGCGAGGCGGTCGGCGACCGGAGCGAGCAGACGGTCCTTCGCCGGACGCAGTCGGAGGTCGAGCATCAGGGCGTCACCGCCGATCGTCGGGTCCCCCGGCGACCGGCCGGGCGATCAGACCATCCAGGTGCCGTTGGAGCGCAACAGCGCCTCGAGGTCGCCGGGACCTCGCGCCTCGCTGGCGGCGATCACCTGCGCGCTCACGCCCGACGCGTACTCGGGACGTTCGACGCTGCGGAAGACTCCGAACGGCGTGGGGGACTGGTCGTCGGTCGCCAACCGGGCGAGCGCGAACGCCAGCGACGGGTCGACGCGGTGCGCATCGTGCACGAGCACCTCGTCGGACGACACGTCGGCGAGCTCGACGAGGCGGAGCTGGCCGTCGCTGCCCATCACGACGCCCCGTTGGCCGTCGGCGCCGAACGTGACCGGCTCGCCGTGCACGAGGTCGATCATCATCTCGTCGCGCACCTGCTTCTTGGTCACGTCGTTGAACTGTCCGTCGTTGAACACGTTGCAGTTCTGGTAGATCTCGACGAACGAGGCGCCCTGGTGCTCGTGCGCGGCACGGAACGTTTCCATCATGTGCTTGCGATCGAGGTCGTGGGTACGAGCGACGAAGCTCGCCTCCGCACCGAGCGCCACCGCGAGCGGATTGAACGGCCAGTCGACCGACCCCATCGGCGTGGACTTCGAGACCTTGCCGACCTCGGAGGTGGGGGAGTACTGGCCCTTCGTCAAGCCGTAGATCCGGTTGTTGAACAGCAGGATCGTCAGGTTGACGTTGCGCCGGAGCGCGTGGATCAGGTGGTTGCCGCCGATCGACAGGCCGTCGCCGTCACCGGTGATCACCCACACGTCGAGGTCGGGGCGGGCGACCGCGACGCCCGTGGCGATCGCCGGCGCACGCCCGTGGATCGAGTGCATCCCGTACGTGTTCATGTAGTACGGGAATCGGCTGGAACAACCGATGCCCGACACGAAGACCGTGTTCTCCGGGTTGACGCCGAGGCTGGGCATCAGCTGCTGGACCGCGAGCAGGATGCCGTAGTCACCGCAGCCGGGGCACCAGCGAACCTCCTGATCGCTCGTCCAATCCGCCTTGGTGGTGACCGCGACCTGTGCCGTGCTCATTGTGCTGCTCCGTTCGTGACGCCGCCGAGTGAGGCGTGTGCCTCGTCGATCGCGCCTTCGATCTCTCTCGACTTGAAGGGGAGGCCCTGCACCTTGGTGACGGCGCGGGCATCGACGAGGTACTTCGCCCGTAGCACGTTGGCCAGTTGGCCGCTGTTCAGCTCGGGGACGAGCACCTTGCGGTACCGCCCGAGCAGGTCGCCGAGGTTGGGCGGCAGGGGATTGAGATGGGTCAGGTGGGTCGAGGCGACCTTGACGCCGGCGCGGCGGCGGCGCTGCACCGACGCGTCGATCGCGGCCCAGGTGGACCCCCACCCCACGACGAGGATGTCGGCGTCGTCGTCACCGTTGATCTCCGCATCCGGGATGTCCCTGGCGATCGCGTCGATCTTGGCCGCCCGCAGCTGCACCATCAGCTCGTGGTTCTCCGGCGTGTAGTCGATGTTGCCGGTGCCGTCCTTCTTCTCCAGCCCGCCGACCCGGTGCATCAGCCCGGGCGTGCCGGGGATCGCCCACGGGCGCGCCATGTTCTCGTCGCGCTTGTACGGCCAGAACACTTCTGTGCCGTCACGTTCGGTGTGGTTGAACTCGGTGGCGAACGGCACGGAGATGTCCGGCAGCGTCGACACGTCCGGCAGGTTCCACGGCTCGGACCCGTTCGCGAGGTAGCCGTCGGACAGCAGGATGACCGGCGTGCGGTACTTCACGGCGATGCGTGCGGCCTCGATCGCGGCGTCGAAGCACTGTGCCGGGGAGTACGACGCGACGACCGGCAGTGGTGCCTCGCCGTGCCGGCCGAACAGCGCGATGTTGAGGTCGGATGCCTCGGTCTTGGTGGGCAGGCCGGTGGACGGGCCGCCACGCTGGATGTCGACGACGATCAGCGGCAGTTCGATCGCGAACGCGAGCGAGATCGTCTCGCTCTTGAGTGCGACGCCGGGCCCCGACGTCGTGGTGACGCCGAGATGACCGGAGAACGCGGCCCCGAGCGCGATGCCGACGGCCGCGATCTCGTCTTCGGCCTGCACGGTACGGATTCCGAAGTGCTTGTGCTTCGACAGTTCGTGGAGGATGTCGCTGGCCGGCGTGATCGGATACGAACCGAGGGTGAGTGGCAGGTTCGCCAGTTGGGCGGCTGCGATGAGGCCCCATGACAGTGCGACGTTGCCGGTGATGCTGGTGTACTCACCGGGCGGCAGCTTGGCCGGGCGCACCTCGAAGCGGTGCCCGACCGCCTCGGTGGTCTCACCGAAGTTGAAGCCGGCGTGGAACGCCGCGCGGTTGGCCGCCGCGACCAGCTCGTTCTTGGCGAACTTCTTGTCGATCCACTCCTCGGTCGGTTCGGTCGGGCGGGTGTACATCCACGAGACGAGGCCGAGCGCGAAGAAGTTCTTCGACCGTTCGGCGTCGCGGGGCTTCACCCCGAGCTCGGCACAGACCTCCTTGGTCAGGCTGGACATCGGGACGCGCAGCACGCGGTACCCGGCGAGCGTGTCGTCGTCGAGCGGGTTGGCCGGCTCGCCGTCCTCGTCGACATAGCCGGCCTTTTCGAGATTGCGGTCCTCGAAGGCGTCCTCGTTGACGATCACGGTGCCGCCGGTCTCGAGGCGGCCGAGGTCGGCCATCAGCGCGGCCGGGTTCATCGCGACGAGGACGTTCGGCTCGTCGCCGGGTGTGGTGATGTCGTGGTCGGCGATGTTGACCTGGAACGCGGAGACACCGTTGACGGTGCCGGCGGGCGCGCGGATCTCGGCAGGAAAGTCGGGCATCGTCGACAGGTCGTTGCCGAACGACGCGCTGACCGAGGTGAACCGGTCGCCCGTGAGCTGCATGCCGTCGCCGGAGTCGCCGGCGAAGCGGACGATCAGGTGGTCGAGTACTCGATCATCGTCGGCCTCGTCAGACCGTTTGATCGTGTCCGTCATCGATGTTCGCCCCCATTGGGTTGCCGGACGGCGCATGCGGTGCACTGTCAGGCGGTCGTCAGCCCCGGCACCGTTGCCGGGCCTGTTGAGCTTGACGGTAGCCGCTGTCCGGGAGAATTGCCGTCATCGGTTCGGGAACTCGTGGTGGCGCTGCCTGGGCGGGTCGACCGGGCACCGGGCGGCGGCAATACTCGGACCGTGCCGACCCTGTTCGACGACCTCGCGACCACGTCGATGGCCGTCGCGGCGACGACGAAACGCAACGACAAGGTCGATGCGCTCGCCGCAGTGATCGGGCGGCTCACCCCGGACGAAATCGTCCCCGCGATCGCGTTTCTCACCGGGACGACGCCACTCGGCCGCATCGGTGTCGGCTGGTCGACGCTCGCCGATGTCGAGCCGCCGCCGGTGCCCACGCCCACGTTGACCGTGGGCGCGGTCGACCGCGCCGTTACTGCGCTGGCGGCGATGTCGGGAAGCGGAGTCACCGCGGCGCGTCGCGAGGCACTCGCCGACCTGTTCGGCACCGCCACCGAAGCCGAGCAGCGACTGTTGCGGGGAATCCTCGGAGGTGAGCTGCGGCAGGGAGCGCTCGACGGTGTCGTCACCACCGCCGTGGCGAAGGCCGCCGGCGTCCCGGTCGCGTCCGTGCGCCGCGCGGCGATGATGGCCGGTGCGCTCGGGCCCGCAGCGCATGCCGCGTTGACCGGTGGTGCCGACGCGTTGGCCGCTGTTGCACTGGTGCCGCTGCGCGCGGTGCAGCCGATGCTCGCCAGCCCGGCGGGCAGCGTCGGGGAGGCGATCGACGACATCGGCACCGCCTCGGTCGAATGGAAGCTGGACGGGGCGCGCATCCAGGCGCACCGCTCGGACGGCGAGGTGCGACTGTTCACCCGCAACCTCAACGACATCACCGACCGACTGCCCGGTGTGGTCGCGGCGGTCCGCTCGATGTCCGGGGGTGATCTCGTGCTCGACGGTGAGGTGATGGGCCTGCTCGATGACGGGGCGCTCGACGGCCGCGACGACGACCTCGGCACGACGACGCCGCGCCGCTTCCAGGACACGATGGGTGACTTCGGCGCGGACGGTGAGGCCGGTCGCGGTGCCGCGCTGCGGGCGTTCTTCTTCGACGTGATGTACCTCGGCGGACGCGCAGTCCACGACGAGCCGCTCGCGACGCGGCGAATGCTGCTGGAGGAGCACGTCCCCGACGTCGCCCGCCTGCCGTCGATCGTCACTGCTGACGCGATGGAGGCACAGGCGTTCATGGATCGGGCCGTCGAACTGGGTCACGAGGGGGTGATGGTGAAGGGTCTCGACGACCGCTACGAGGCCGGCCGCCGCGGGAAGAGCTGGCGCAAGGTGAAGCCGGTCCACACGCTGGACCTCGTGGTGATCGCCGTCGAGTGGGGCCACGGCCGGCGGACCGGCACGCTGTCGAACCTGCACCTCGGTGCCCGATCCGAGGAGCGCGACGGCGAGTTCGTGATGGTCGGCAAGACGTTCAAGGGGATGACCGACGAGATGCTGCGATGGCAGACCGAGCGGTTCCAGGAACTGGCGATCGGCACCGAGCACGGCCGGGCGGGCCGGGTGGTGCACGTGCGGCCCGAGCAGGTGGTGGAGATCGCCGTCGACGGCGTGCAGGCCTCGACCAGGTACCCCGGAGGCGTCGCACTGCGCTTCGCGAGGGTGAAGCGGTACCGCCACGACAAGGCGGCCGCGCAGGCCGACCCGATCAGCGCGGTGCAGGCCCTGCTGCGCTAGCGGTCATCCGGTGCCTGGCACCAGGTGACCGCCGGTGCGTCGTACAGTCGGAGCAATGGTGCCGATGATCGTGATCGCCGTGCTCGCCCTGGGCGCGTTGACGGCGTGCAGCGACGACGCGCCTTCCGGGCCTGCACCCGGCGGGATCAACGGCCCGGCGCGAGTCGAGCCCAATCCCGGGGCAAACAACCCGGCCGACGACGTAGACGAGTAGGTTCGACGGGTGGTATGGCGACGCTCCGATTCAGCTTCGGCACGATGGGCTCCGGCAAGAGCACGGTGGCGCTGCAGATCCACCACAATCTCGCCAACCGTCAGCTGTACGGGCTGTTGTTGACGACCCTCGACCGCGAGGGCAGACAGGTCACGAGCCGGCTCGGGGTCGCCGCGCCGGCGATCGAGGTCGACGGCGAGCTCGATCTCTATGCGCTCGCGGTGGCGAACTGGCCGATCCACTACATGGTGTGCGACGAGGTGCAGTTCTACACCGAGGCCCAGTGCGAGCAGCTGGCACGCGCGGTCGACGACCTCGAGATCGACGTGTACGCGTTCGGGCTGCTGACCGACTTCCGCGGCCGGCTGTTCGACGGTACGAAGCGGATGCTGGAACTGGCCGACGAGCACAGCCCGCTGCAGGTCGAGGCCCGCTGCTGGTGCGGGGCCCGGGCGACGCACAACGCCCGGGTCGTCAACGGTGACATCGTCTACGAGGGCGACACCGTCGTCGTCGGCGACACCGTCAAGGGCAAGGCGCAGCCGTTGTTCGGCGACGAGGTGCGCTACGAGTTGCTGTGCCGCAACCATTACCGCGCCGGCGAACTGGGCGACTGACCCCCCGGACAGGCGGTCACGCAATCAGGCGCGGTCGGCGATCCGGCACATCATCGCGATGCCTGCTGCCAGTGACATGCCGCCCAGGCGCAGGAAGATCGGGTCGAGATCGACGGCGCCGGGACGCGTGGCGACTTCGACGATCGCGGCGAGTCCGATGGCGACGAGTGTGATCGCGATCCCGGCCACGAGTCGCAGCAGGGCGTCGAGCCACGGCCCACGATCAGCGGGAGCGACGAGCAGAGTGGTTCCGATCGCCACTGCCGCGGCGGGTGCGAGCGCGGGGACGTTCGGCGGCAGCACGACGAAGCTGAGCACCTCGATCCGCTGATCCCACGCCGACGCGAACCGGGTGCCGTCGACGCCGCGGACGCGTTCGAGCTGGAACATGATGAATCCGATCTCGCCGCCGAGCAGCAACCAGCCGGCGACGGTCAGCCGGCGGATCAGACCAGGCGTCACGCGCGCTGCAGGGTCAGTCCCAGGCACACTGCATCCGCTTGATGCCGTTGATGAAGTTGCTCTGGAGGTAGACGGGCTCGTCGACGATGCGCATGTTCGGCAGGTGATCCAGCAGGGCCTCGAACATCACCGAGATTTCGCGCCGGGCGAGATTGGCGCCGAGGCAGAAGTGCGGTCCGCCGGCGCCGAAGCCGACCTGCGCGGGTTGCAGCGGTCGGGTGACGTCGAAGCGGTCCGGATCGTCGAAGACGCGCTCGTCACGGTTGCCGGAGTTGTAGAACATGACCACCTTCGTGTCGGCGGCGACCGGGTGGCCGTCGATCTCGGTGTCCTCGGTGGCGGTGCGGCGGAAGTGGATCACCGGCGTCGCGTAGCGGACGATCTCCTCGACCGCAGTGCGGGCGTGGGTGGCGAAGTCTGCCTGCAGCAGTGCCCGTTGGTCCGGGTGGTCGGTGAGCGCCTTCATCCCGTGGCTGATCGCGGTGCGCGTCGTCTCGTTGCCGGCGACGACGAGGAGGATGAAGAACGAGCCGAACTCCTGCGGCGTCAGTTGTTCGCCGTCGACCTCGGCGGCCATCAGCACGGACGTGATGTCGTCGCGGGGCGACGCCCGCCGGTCCTCACCGAGGGCCTGCGCATACACGAACATCTCCAGCGAGTGCGCCATCAGCTCCTCGTAGGACGTGACGAACTCGGGGTCGCCGACGCCGAGGATCGTGTTCGTCCAGGCGAGGACGCGGGCGTAGTCCTCTGGCGGGATGCCCATCATGTCGCAGATGATCTCCAGGGGCAGCGCCGCCGCCACGTGCTCGACGAAGTCGCAGGTCCGGTCGGGGAACGATTCCTCGAGGCGGTCGATGATCGTGCGGGCCTTGTCGACGATCATCTCCTCGACGCGGGCGACCTCCTTCGGCGTGAACCCCTTCGACACGATCGAGCGGAGGCGGTAGTGCTTCGGGTCGTCCATGTTGATCATCGACCCGAAGAATTCGTTCATCTCCTGCGGGAGGTCGCCGATGTTGGAGCCCTGACCCGAGCAGAACAGGGTCGGGTTGCGGCTGACCGCCCAGATGTCGGCGTGGCGGGTGAGTGCGAGGTAGCCGGCACCGGGCGGGAACGGCGAGTCCTCGATGACCCGCTCGTCGAAGTGGATGAAGCCGGGTGTGTCGCGCAGCGTGCGGAAGGCGGCTTCCCGGACGTCGCGGGGCCCGGTCCAGAACTCCATGTCCGACAGATCGATCTCGTCGAGTGCGACGGTGGGCGGCGCGGCAGGCGTTGGCATCTCCCGAGACTACGGACAACGCTCCGTCGAGCGCCGAATCGGTCGGACCCGGAGGTTGAGTTCTGAGCCGACGGCTCGTTGACTGGAGAGATGCTCGACTTCTCCGACATCGAACGCGTGCTCGTCGTCACCGCCCATCCGGACGACGTCGACTTCGGCGCCGCCGGCACGGTGGCCAACCTGACCGATGCCGGCGTCGAGGTCGTCTACTGCCTCGTCACCGACGGCCAGGCGGGCGGGTTCGACCGCACGATCCCGCGGAGCGAGATGGCCGCGATCCGGCGCGAAGAACAGACGAAGGCCGCTGCCGAGGTCGGCGTGACGCGGCTCTACTTCCTCGGGCACACCGACGGTGCGGTCGTCGCGGACATGGCGCTGCGTGAGGACATCAGCATGGTGATCCGCGAGGTCCGCCCGCAGGTCGTGATCACCCAGTCGCCGCTGCGCAACCTCGACTCGACGTACGGGTCGCACCCCGATCACCTGGCCACCGGTGAGGCGACGATGTGCGCGGTCTATCCGGATGCCCGCAACCCGTTCGCGTTCGGCGGCAGTCGGTGTGCCGAACTCGAGGACTGGGCGGTCGACGAGATGTGGGTGATGCTGGCGGTCGGCGCGCAGGACGCGGTCGACATCACCGCCCAGCTCGACCGCAAGATCCGGGCGCTGCGGTGCCACGCCAGCCAGCACCGCGACCCCGATGGCCTCGAGGAGCGGGTGCGCGCCTGGTGGCAGCAGCTCGCAGCCGACCGCGGGATGCCCGCAGGGACGAGCGTTGAGGTGTTCCGGGTGGTCGACACCCGCTGAAACCCCAGCGAGACGGCCGGAAGTTTCTTCCGAAAAACCTTCAAGGTTTGAGCAAGAAGTGCCGAAGACGAACCATGGCGATCAATTTTCGGCGCTCGCGCAAGCACGACGAGGACCTGATCGTCGATCGCGTGACCGGTGCGTTCAACCGCCGCCAGCTCGACCTCGACATCGCCAATGGCGTCGACCCGTCCGGGCTCTCGACGGCCACGCTGATTGTCGAGGTCGACGACTGCGACAAGTACGGCAAGCCCGACAGCGCGCAGGTCAACCAGATCCTCGAACGCGTCGCCTGGGTCGTGATGGCCACCGTCCGGACCTCCGACATCGTCTACCGGCAGGCCAGCTCCAGTTTCTGCATCCTGCTGCCGGCCACCGCCGACGACGACGCATCGATCGTTGCGGAGCGCATCCGCGCCAACATCGAATCGACGCCGCTGCTGTGCGAGTCGAACGTGACGGTGTCCGTCGGCGTGGCGATCGGCCCGTCGAAGCTGCTCGGCGAGACCGTCGAGCGAGCCGATGCTGCGCTGCACTCGATCAGCGGCAGTGGCGGCAACCGCGTCGCCTACAGCTGACGCCCGCACAACCGCGGCGTCGCCGCAGTCGTTGACATGTGGCACACCGACCCGGTTCGGACGCCGTACCCGTCGGTAACTACGGTGACCGCTCATGACCGAAGCTGTGATCGTCGCAACCGCCAGAAGCCCGATCGGGCGTGCCGTCAAGGGTTCCCTCGTCGACCTCCGGCCCGATGACATGTCGGCGCAAGTCGTCCGGGCCCTGATGGACAAGGTGCCCGAGGTCGCCCCGTCCGATGTCGAGGATCTGATCATGGGGTGCGGCCAGCCGGCCGGGGAGGCCGGGTTCAACGTCGGTCGCATCGTCGCCGGGCTCGCCGGCCTCGGTGACGTCCCGGGCGTGACGGTCAACCGGTACTGCTCGTCGAGCCTGCAGACGATCCGCATGGCCCAGCACGCGATCAAGTCGGGCGAGGGCGACTGCTTCATCGCGGCGGGTGTCGAGGCCGTCAGCCGCTACGGCAACGGTGCGTCCGACACGGCGCCGAACCCGATCTTCAAGGAGCCGGGCGCCCGCACCGCCGAGCGTGCCGAGGGCGGGCAACCCGACTGGACACCGCCGGAGGGTCTGCCGGACTTCTACATCGCCATGGGCCAGACCGCCGAGAACGTCCGCGAGATCGAGAACGTGAGTCGCCAGGAGATGGACGAGTTCGGCGCGGCATCGCAGCAGCGAGCCGTCGCGGCCGTCAAGCGTGGTCACTTCGAGAACGAGATCACGCCGCTGACGCTGCCCGACGGCACGGTCGTGTCGACCGACGACGGCCCGCGTGAGGGGACGACGGTCGAGAAGCTGGCCACGCTGAAGCCGGTGTTCCGCCCCGACGGTGAGATCACCGCCGGCAACGCCTGTCCGCTCAACGACGGCGCTGCCGCCGTGATGGTGATGAGCGACACGAAGGCCGCCGAGCTGGGGATCACGCCGCTGGCACGGATCATCTCGTCCGGCGTCACGGGGCTCAACCCGGAGATCATGGGCCTCGGCCCGATCGAGGCCTGCCGCCAGGCGATGGCCCGCGCCGGGATGGGCGCCGACGACATCGACCTCGTCGAGATCAACGAGGCGTTCGCGGCGCAGGTGATCCCGTCGGCCCGCCACCTCGGGTTCGGCCTCGACAAGGTCAACGTCAACGGCGGCGCGATCGCGCTCGGCCACCCATTCGGCATGACTGGCGCGCGGATCATGACGACGCTGATCAACAACCTCCAGGACGCAGACAAGACGATCGGCATCGAGTCGATGTGCGTCGGCGGCGGCCAGGGCATGGCGATGATCATCGAACGCCTGAGCTGACCCTGGACCCGGTGACAAACGAGTGGGTCCGACCCGCCACGACCTACCCGCCCCGGCTCTCCACACCTACCCCCGGGTCTGCTCGAGCGTGTGATTCGTCACCGGGGGTTGACACCGGTGTCACCTCAAGGCGACAGATTCCGGTCCACCCACGTTCCCTGACCCGCCGCCGGCGGGCCGGTCCGGCGCACGCAGTGAGGACCGGCGGGCGCGTACCGCTGCCACCGGGCCGCTAGGGCCGGGGGTGGTCGGCGTGCACCGTGACGGCGTCGTGGTTCTGCGGGCAGATGTTGGCCCGCAGCACGTACTGCTCGCCGGCGCTGCTGAGTTCGGCGAGCGAGTAGCCGTTGTTGGCGTCGCGCACGCCGGTGCCCAGCGGGCGCACCGTGGTGATCTGCAGCCCGGCGGTCTCCGCCTCGGCGGCCCACAGGTTGACGAGGCCCTGGCGCAGGCACGGCTCTTCGATCAGGTCGACACCTTCGAGTGTGAGCGTGACGTTGCAGATGTGGACGGGTTGGATCTTCTCGACCTCGACGACATCACCGCCGAGCTCGCCGTCGAGCATCACGACCACGGGGCCGGTCTCACCGGTGAACCCACCGACGAAGCCGTATCGCACCACGGGAAATCCGTCGTCGTCGGTCGTCGCGTAACGGATCCGATCGCCGTGGTGGAAGACGGTCACCGCACGGTCCCCGCAACGGCACCCGGTGGGGATGCGAACTCGTCGAGCACGGCGTCGGACAACTCGGGCCACCGGCGCAACGCGTCGGACGCCCACTCGTCGAAGGGTCGGTCGGTGAGCGCGACGACGGCGACGTCGGCGTCGGGGTCGATCCAGAACATCGTGCCCGCGCCACCGAAGTGTCCGAACGTCGACTCGCGGTTGCGCGCGCCGGTCCAGTGCGGCGACTTCGCGCCTCGAATTTCGAACCCCAAGCCCCACGGGCACCGTTCGTAGCGACCCACGCCCGGAACGATACCCGACAACGACGGGTAGTGATCACGGACCGCATCGATCGCGGTCGACGGTGCCAGCAGCGTCGGCGTGACGACCTCCGCGACGAAGCGCGCATAGTCCTCGGCCGTGCTCCAGATCTGGTGCGCGGGCGAGCCGCGTAGCTCGCTCGCCGCCATCCCGAGCGGCTCGAAGACGGCGAGACGAAGGTAGTCCGCGAACGGCATCGCGCTCGCCGACTCGACGGCCGCGGCGGCCAGCTCGATGCCGGTGTTCGAGTAGATCCGCTTGCGTGCGGGCGCGGCGATCGGCGCGTCGCCCTCGAACGGGTAGCCGCCGGCGTGGGCGAGCAGGTGCCGCAACGTGCAGCCGGGTTGGCCGATGGGGGAGTCGAGGTCGACGATGCCCTCCTCGTGGGCGACGAGCACCGCCCACGCCGTCAGCGGTTTGGCGAGCGACGCCAGCCGGAACGGTGCGCTCTGCGGGCCGACCGTCGAGACGACCGCCCCGGATCGCAGTACCGCCGCGGCGACGGTCGGAACCGGCCAGTCGGCGGTCCGGTCGAGCGCAGTCACTTCGACCCGTCGACCGATCAGGTCAAGTCGTGGACGAGTTCGGCGACGTGGAATGCGAGGTCGACGCCTTGGCGGGCGTTGAGCCGCGGGTCGCAGACGGTTTCGTAGCGGCTGTCGAGGTCGGAGTCGGAGACCTCGTCGCCACCACCGAGACATTCGGTGACGTTCTCGCCGGTGAGCTCGACGTGGATGCCGCCGGGCCATGTGCCCTCGGCGCGGTGCGCTCGGACGAAGCCGCTGATCTCGCGCACGATGTCGTCGAAGTGGCGCGTCTTGCGGCCGCCGGGCGCGGTGAACGTGTTGCCGTGCATCGGGTCGCACGCCCACACGACGGGATGCCCGGCGTCGGTGACCGCGCGCAGCAGCGGCCGCAGACCCTGCTCGATGTTGTCGGCGCCCATCCGGGTGATCAGGGTGAGACGGCCCGGGATGCGCGACGGGTTGAGCACGTCGCACAGGTCGAGCAGGTAGTCGGCCGTGGTGGTCGGGCCGACCTTGCAGCCGATCGGGTTGCCGACGCCGCGCAGGAACTCGACGTGTGCGCCGTCGAGGTCGCGCGTCCGTTCGCCGATCCACAACATGTGGGCGGAGCAGTCGTACCAATCGCCGGTCAGCGAGTCACGGCGGGTCAGCGCCTCCTCGTAGCCGAGGATCAGCGCCTCGTGAGAGGTGTACACGTCGACCTCGGAGAGGCTGGCGTTCGACTCGGTCTCGATGCCGCAGGCGCGCATGAACGCGAGGGCGCGGTCGATCTCCGCGGCGAGGCGCTCGTAGCGCTGACCCTCCGGGCTGGAGGCGACGAACTCCTGGGTCCACGAGTGCACGTGGGAGAGGTCGGCGAAGCCGCCCTTGGTGAACGCCCGCAGCAGGTTGAGCGTGGATGCCGACTGGTTGTACGCCTGGACGAGCCGTTCGGGGTTCGGGGTGCGGGCGGCGTCGGTGGCGGTCGGGTCGTTGACGATGTGCCCGCGGAACGAGGGGATCTCGGAGTTGCCGACCGTCTCGTAGTTCGACGACCGGGGCTTGGCGAACTGCCCCGCGATCCGGCCGACCTTGACGATCGGGACGCCAACGGAGTACGTCAGGATGATCGCCATCTGGAGGATGACGCGCAACTTCTCCCGAATGTTGTCGGCCGAGAAGTCCTCGAAGCTCTCCGCGCAGTCGCCGGCCTGGAGGAGAAACGCATTTCCGGCCGCGACCTGAGCGAGCAGCGACTGGAGCGAGCGGGCCTCGCCGGCGAACACCAGTGGCGGCAGCGACGAGATCTGCTTCAGCGAGCTCTCGAGCGCCGGGCCGTCGGGCCACGCCGGCTGCTGCAGGGCGGTGCGCTCCTGCCACGTCGACGGCGTCCACATCTCTCGGGTCATCGCTTCAGGCTACCGATGAGACCACGCGGGTCCGGCGACGGAATCGCGAACCGCCGACCCTGCGTGAATCAGACCGCCAGGATGCGCTCGGCGTCGTCGCGGAGGCCGGCCACCGCGCGGGACACCAGGCGGCGGGCGGCTTCGGCGGTGACACCGAGCTGTTCGCCGACTTCACGGAAGCTCTTGCGCTCGCCGTCGACGAGACCGAAGCGGGCCTCCACGGCGAAGCGGGCGCGGGCATCGAGCGTGCCGAGCAGCTCGTCGAGCAGGTCACTGTCGACGAGGGTCATCACGTGATCCTCGGGGGTCCCGTCACCGTTGGCCATCAGGTCGCCGAGCGTGGCGTCGCCATCGTCGCCGACCGTCTTGTCGAGGCTGACCGGCGTGGTCAGGCGGTGCAACTCGGCGTTGGTCTGGTCGAGGGTCTCGCCGTCACCGGAGGCCTGACGCAGCGCGGCGCGCAGGCTGGCCGAACGATCGCCGGGGATGCGGATCAGGCTGGCCTTCTGGTCGAGGGCACGGCCGATCGCCTGGCGGATCCAGAACGTCGCGTAGGTCGAGAACTTGAAGCCGCGCCGCCAGTCGAACTTGTCGACGGCGTGCTCGAGCCCGAGGTTGCCCTCCTGGATGAGGTCGAGCAGGTCCATGCCCTGCGGCAGGGGGTAGCGGCGAGCGATCGACACGACGAGGCGCAGGTTGGAACGGATGAACCGGTCCTTCGCCTTGGCGGCCTCACGGACCTGGCGCTTCAGCGCCACGCCCTTCTTGCCGGCGGCGAGCTCCTCAGCGGCGTCGCGGCCGGCTTCGATGACGCGAGACAGCTCGCGCTCGTCCTCAGCGGTGAGGAGGGGGACCTTGCCGATGTCGTTGAGGTAGAGACCGATGGAATCATTCATGGTACGTACAACCGTTTCATTGTGCTGCGGATTCCGGTTCGAGCTGTGGAGTGAGACACACCACGGCGTGTGGCCTGATCAGGAGGTTCTGCCGTGCAGTCGCGTGCGGCAGGGAAGTGATCGGAGCGACGACCGCCATGGTTTGGAGGGTTTCCGGGGGGAACCCGACTCAAACGAAGAATTGGGGGGTATATGGGGGAACAACTGACAGTAACAGGTCTGTCAACCCCTGTCCGGTCACCGCCGCGGAATTGTGCGCCGTCGCGCGTACGCTTGGCGGCCGTGCCCGGACCTGACGCCCCGCCGCTGCGCCTCGGCCTGTTCGGGGGCACGTTCGACCCGCCTCATGTCGGCCACCTGGTCACCGCCGTCAACGTGCGCCACGCGCTCGACCTCGACCAGGTCATCCTGATGGTCGCGAACATGCCATGGCAGAAGGAGGGGAGCCGGCACATCACCCCTGCTGAGGACCGTTTTGCGATGGTCACGGCGGCGGTCGCCGACGTGCCCGGGTTGGTGCCCGGTCGGACCGAGCTCGACCGCGGCGGCCACAGCTACACCGCGGACACGCTCACCGCGCTCGGTGCAGAGTTCCCCGGCGCCGAGCTGTTCACGATCGTCGGCGACGACGCCGCGGCGGGGCTGCACACCTGGTCGCGCTCCGACGAAGTGGTCGCACAGTCACGATTGGTGGTCGTCGACCGGCCCGGCGAGCATGTCGAGCTGCCGGATGACATCGACTGGATCCGGGTCGAGGTACCTCGTCTGGAGGTGTCGAGTACCGATCTGCGCACACGGTTCAGCGACGGGCGTCCCCTCGACTACCTCGTCACCGAGCCGGTGCTCGACGTGATCGAGGCCCGAGGGTTGTACTCGTCGGCGCACGAGCAGGCACGGTCGTGACGGCGCTGCCCACCCGGCGCAAGCGACGCACCGTCGTCGGCGCCGTCGTCGCATTCGTGCTCGTGATGGTCGCGGCCGGCCTCGCTGCGGCCGGCGCGATGACCGTCGTCAACTCGAAGGCCGGTGAGGAAGTGGTGGGCGAGACGCGTCCGGTCGTGCAGTTCCCGAACACCGACAACGCCGCGCTGGCGGTCGTCGACGACGAGGGCCGCCTGACGTCGTTGATCATCGCGACGCTCGCTCCGGCGGGCATCGGGGGGAGCATCGTGACGATCCCGGTCAACGCCGATGCCAGCATCGGGTTCGGTGACACCCGTCGTCCGCTCGACGGGGTGCTCGACGCAGTGCTCGCAGACCCCGAGCGGTTCTTCGAAGCCGTCGAGGGCACGCTGGCGATCTCGTTGCAGTTCGGTGAGATCGTCTCGGCCGAGCGGTTGGCACACCTGATCGGCCCGGTCGTGCCGGCCACCGTCGTGCTGTCCGAGCCGGTGTTCGACTCGTTGACGCCCGGCTCTGGCCAGATCGTCCCGGCGGGCGAGTTCGCGC
>JABDKP010000002.1 GCA_013002175.1 Ilumatobacter sp. | reverse complement strand
GCCGGGGACGGGCTGCGCCCGTCCGTCACCCCCAGGCGAAGACCGGCTGCTCGAAGCCTCCGACGCGGCACGGATCGCCGGTGCGTCCCTCCAGCCCGACCCACCGGAACTGCACCAGCAGTGCGCCCGTCGGTGCGTGGATCAGGTCGCCGCCCAGCGGCACCTGCACGACCGGGCGATCGCTCTCGGGAATCGTGACGAACCGGGGTGAGTCGTCGCGGCACAGCTCGTGCAGACCGATTCGGTACGCGGCGAGCACCTCGTCGGGATTCGGCACCAGCCGGGCGTCAGCACCGGCCCACACGACCACCGGCGTGATGACGTAGCCCGAGCGAGTGGCGTAGTCGTCGAGCGCACCGAGCACGGAAGCCTCGCCGAGTTCGAGGCCGACTTCCTCGTGGGTCTCACGCAGCGCCGCCTCCTGCGATGATTCACCCGGGTCGATTCGTCCTCCGGGCAGCGCCCACTGCGCGGCATGGGTGTTCAACCGCGCGGTGCGACGACAGAGCACGAACGACGCGCCGCCGGCGACGTTGGCCATCCGGCCGTCGAGACCGGACACGTCCGACGGGATCACCGCCATCCCCTCGGCATCCGCCGCGTGCGGATCGTGGTCATCCGACCCGACGTCGGAGTCGACGAGCAGGACCGCGACTGCGGCGTGCTTGCGGCCGTCGAGCGGCAGCTCCATCCGGTCGTGATCGCGCAGGTTGCTCGCGATCCGGTTCCGGAGGTCGGGCTCGTAGCGGATCATTCGGGCAGCTTTGCCGATCGAATCGTTCCCGTCGCCATCAGGTCTGCGTTCGAGCACGTTTGCTGTCGATGACCTACGGTTCCCTCAGTGACACTGCTGCCGTTGCACAACGACGACCTCGGCTACGAGACCAACTGCTTCGTCTGCGAGCGCAGCAATGACCGCGGCCTGCAGATCCCGTTCTTCCACGACACCGATCGCGACGTCGTCACCGCAGAGTTCGCGTTGCCGCACGAGTTCAGTGGCGCCCCGACGATGGTGCACGGCGGCGTCGCGCTCGCCGTGCTGGACGAGGCCATGGCCTGGGCATGCATCGCGGTCGGTCGGCAGTGGGCGGTCACCAGCGAGACGACGACGCGTTTCGACCGGGCGATCTACGTCGACAAACCGCATCAGGTCGAAGCAGAGATCGCCGAGCAGACCGACACCGAGATCCACACGATCGGCCGCATCGTCGACCTCAAGGGTCGGGTGCGGGCGGAATCGCACGCGACGTTCACCGTGCTCGGCGAGGCGCAACTGAAGCGGGCAGTCGGCGCGTCCGACGGCGAGCAACTCGACGACTCACTCGACCTCGACTGAGGGCCGGCTCGTCGACCACTGCCACGTCGACCCGGATCAGGGTCGGATGACCGTCGCCGGGTCACAGTTCGACCCGCAGACCACCACGACGACGCGCTCGCCCGCGGCCGGTCGGTAGGCCCCGCTGCGGAGGGCCGCCAGGGCCGCGGCGCCGCCCGGTTCGGCGACCAGCCGGAACTCCTCCCACAGTTCGTACTGCGCGGCGCGGATGTCGTCGTCCGCCACCACCACCGCCTCGTCGACGAACTCGCGCACGATCGTCCAGGGCACACCGCCGATGCGCCGCGCCCCCAGCGAGTCGGCCGCAACGCCGCTGACCGACACGTCCACCGGCTCGCCGGCCAGCCGGGCCGCCCGCAGGCACTGCGACGTCTCCGGCTCGACGCTGACGATGTGCACGCGGTCGCGGAACCAGGCCGCCTGGCCGGCGATGAATCCACCGCCACCCGTCGCGACGACCATCGTGTCGATGGGGCCGGTCTGCTGCTCCAACTCGCGCGCCATCGTCCCCTGGCCGGCGACAGTCGCGGGATGGTCGTACGGGTGGATCTGCGTGGCCCCGGTCGCAACCTGCCGATCGTCGGCCGCCGCCTGGGCATCGTCGTAGTAGCCCTCGATGTCGTGCAGCGCCGCCCCGAAGCGTGCGATGTTGCGGCGCTTGATCTCCGGCGACGTCGACGGGATGAAGATCTCGACCGGCATGCCGAGCTGCTGCCCGACGAACGCGAGCGCGGCGCCGTGATTGCCACCGCTCGCCGCGATCAGCCCGGCGTCGGGGATCGTCGCCCGTTCGCCGAGGACGCGGTTGAACGCGCCGCGCGTCTTGAACGATCCGGCGTGTTGGAGCAGCTCGAGCTTGAGGACGAGGTCGTCGTGTTCGACGATCGGCGTCCGCCGGACGTATGGGCCGATCCGCTCCGCGGCCGCGTCGATGTCATCCGGATCGACAGCGGGCGGCGTCATCTCCGCATCATGTCGGCCGCGCCGCGATCAGCACGAGTCGCCAACCATGGCGGCGCCGACGATCAACCGCGGTAGCCGTTGGTGATCGGCAGCCGACGGTCCTTGCCGAACGCCTTGTTGCTGACGCGCACGCCGGGCGGGGTCTGGCGCCGCTTGTACTCGGCGATGTCGACGAGCCGGGTCACCCGCCGCACCATCGCCTCGTCGTGACCGAGCTCGATGATCTCGTTGGCGGTGCGGTCGTGTTCGACGTACAGCTCGAGGATCGGATCGAGTTCCTCGTAGGCGGGCAGGCTGTCGTCGTCGCGTTGGTCCGGACGGAGCTCGGCGGAGGGCGGCTTCGTCAACACGTTCTTCGGGATCACCTCGCGACCGGCCGCCGCGTTGACGTAGCGGCACAGCTCGTACACCCGGAGTTTCAGCACGTCCTTGATCACCGCGAACCCGCCGACCGAGTCGCCGTAGATCGTGAAGTAGCCGACCGCCATCTCGCTCTTGTTGCCGGTCGTCAGCACCATCCAGCCGAACTCGTTCGACAGTGCCATCAGCAGTTGCCCGCGGCAGCGGCTCTGGATGTTCTCGTACGTCAACGCCGGCTCGCGGCCCTCGAAGGACGGGGCGAGCATGTCGAGGTACGCCTGGAACGCCGGCTCGATCGAGATCGTGCGGAAGTCGATGCCGAGGTTCTCGGCCAGCTGCTGCGCATCGCTCTTGGAGTGATCGCTGGAGTACCGCGACGGCATCGACACACCGTGGACGTGCTCGGGACCCAGCGCGTCGGCGGCGATGCACGCCACGATCGTGGAGTCGATGCCGCCGGAGAGCCCGATCACCACGTCGGAGAAGCCGTTCTTGCGGCAGTAGTCGCGCGTGCCGAGCACGAGCGCGTCGTACAGCTCGCGGTCCGCGTCGAGCGGCGGCGCGATCGGACCGGCGAGGGGCTCGTCATTGGCCGCACGGACGGGCGACGACGTGACGTCGACCGTCGGCAGCAGGGCTCGCGTGACCCGACCCCGCGGATCGAGCAGCCGCTTGCGGTACACCGGCGGGATCGGCACGTCGACGATCATCAGCTGCTCGACGAACTGCGGCGCCCGGGCGAGCAGCGTGCCCTCGTGGTCGACGACGAACGAGCCGCCGTCGAAGACGAGTTCGTCCTGTCCGCCGACCTGGTTGACGTAGACGACGGCGCAGTGCGCATCGGCCGCGCGGGTCGACACGAGTTGCTCGCGAACGAGATCCTTCTCGGCCCGGAACGGCGAACCGTTGATGTTGACGTTCAGCTCGGCACCGGCCGCAGCCTGTTCGGCGAGCGGGCCGAACGGGCTCCAGATGTCCTCGCAGACCGAGACGCCGACCTTCACGCCGCCGATCACATACAGCTCGAGCGGGTCGGAGTCGACACCCTCGGTGAAGTAGCGCTGCTCGTCGAACACGCTGTTGTTGGGCAGCAGCCGCTTGTGGTAGCGCCCGACGATGGCGCCGTCGACGCACAACGCCGCCGCGTTGTAGATGTCGCGATCCTGGTCGACGAAGCCGATCACCGCGGCGCACTGTCCCGTCTGAGCGGCGAACTTGTCGAGCGCGGCGAGGTTGTCGGCGACGAAACCCGGCTTCAGGACGAGGTCTTCGGGCGGGTAGCCCGCAGTGGCCAGCTCGGGGAACGCGACGATGTCGCAACCGGCGTCGTTGGCCTGCTGGTACGCCTCGATCAGCATCTGCAGGTTGCCGTCGAGATCACCGACCGTCGGGTTCAGTTGGGCGAGCGCGACTCGCAGGACCGTCACGCAAACAAGGCTACTCGGCAGCCTCCGCCACCCCATCGGAGTGGCTGCATGCCCCGGTGCACCCACGACCGGGCCGTGGCGGCCCGTTCGATGCACGATCGCCAGGTTGATCTGCCACTATTGACCGAGTGCGTTGGAGAAGTGTCGTGGTCGCGGGAGTCGTCGTCGCGGCCGCGTGTACACCAGGCGAGGGGCCTGAGTCGATCCCGCTGCCGACGTCCGCAGACACGACCACGACGACGACCACCACCAGCACGACCACGACACCTTCGACGACGACCACGACGACCGTGCCGTTGGGGCCGGCGACGTACGAGGCGACGATCCGCCGCACCACCGATGGCGTCGCGCACATCGCGGCCGCCGACGTCGCCAGTGCCGCGTACGGCCAGGGCTGGGTCAGCGGCGAGGACTACGGCTGCACGCTGATCGACCAGATCCTGAAGGTCTACGGCGTCCGCTCCGAGAACCTCGGCCCCGGCGGCGACGGCGAGAACATCGACAGCGATTTCGCCTGGCGGTCGATCGACATCGCCACGACGGCGACCGCTGACTACGACGCTGCGTCGCCCGAACTCGTCGAGCAGTTCGAGGCGTTCGCAGCCGGCTGGAACGCCCACCTCGCCGACGTCGGTACCGACGGTCTCGTCGGCTGGTGCAACCAGGCGCCGTGGGTCCGCCCGGTCAAGCCGGTCGAGATCTACGTGTACGCCCGGTCGCTGGCGTTGCTGGCGAGCAGCGCCCGGTTCACCGACTTCATCGCGTCCGCCCAACCGCCCGAACCGGAACCCGAGGTCAGCGGGTTCGCACCCCGTCCGACGTCGCCGGGCATTCCCGACTTCAGTGTCCTGGCGCCAGTCGACGTCGGCAGCAACGGCTGGGCGGTCGGCAGCGAGCGCACCGAGAGCGGCACCGGCGGCCTGCTCGTCGGCAACCCGCACTTCCCGTGGGAGGGGGAGCTGCGGTTCACCGAGGTCCACCTCACCGTCCCGGGTGAGGTCGACATCTACGGGGCGCAGTTGGTGGGGCTGCCCGGCGTCGGCATCGGCTTCACCGACGGCGTGGCCTGGACGCACACGGTGTCGGCCGGCAAGCGGATGACCGCGTACCTGCTCACGCTCGACCCGGAGTCGCCCACGTCCTACCTCGTCGACGGCACTTCGGTACCGATGACCGCACGCGAGCACACGATCGACATCCTCCGCGCCGACGGCTCGGTCGACTCCGAGACGCGGACGCTGTACCACAGCGAGTACGGACCGATCGTCGACTTCCCCGGGCTCGGATGGACCGACGCCGCGGTGCTCTCGTTCCGCGACGCCAACATCGACAACGACGAATTCATCGAGCAGTACCTCGACATGGTCAGCGTCGGCTCGCTCGACGAGTTGATCGCCGTCCACGAGGAGCATCAGGGCGTCCCGCTGTTCAACACGATCGCCACCGGCGCCGACGGCCGGGTGTGGTACGCGGACACGTCGGCCACGCCGAACCTGTCGGCCGAAGCCGAGCTGTTGTTCGTCGACAAGTTGTTCACCGACGTCATCACCCAGGTCGGTTACGAGAACGGCGTCGTCGTGCTCGACGGGTCGGACAGTCGCTTCCGGTGGGAAGAGGTGCCGGGCGCCCGCGACCCCGGCCTCGTGCCGTTCGCCGAGATGCCGAACGTCGAGCGCACCGACTACGTCTTCAACGCGAACGACAGCTTCTGGGTGCCGAGCGACGAGTTCACGCTGATCGGCGACTTCTCGATCATGCACGGCGAACAGCAGACGCCGCTCTCGATGCGGACACGGCAGAACGCCGCCGTGTTGGCGTCCGACAACCGCACCGGCCTCGCCGGCGACGACGGTCTGTTCTCCGGCATCGAGCTGCGCGATGCCGTCTTCGACAACGTCGCACACACCGCCGTCCTGCTGCGCGAAGCGGTCACGTCTGCGTGCCGCGGCACTGCGCTGGTCGACATCGACGAGCTGGTCGATGGGGATGGCGTCGTCGCGTTGCCTGCTGAGTCGGTCGACATCAGCACTGCCTGCACCGTGTTGTCGAACTGGGACGGGCGCTACGACCTCGACAGCGTCGGCGCGATCCTGTGGCGCGAGGTGATGAACCAGTTCGATCGCGACGCGCGCACGACGACGGGGCCGTTGTTCGGCGACCCGTTCGATCCGGCGCAGCCGACGCGCACACCGGCTGCGCTCGCCGATGACACGACCCCCGTGCTGCTGGCGCTCGGCCGGGCGGTGCAGACGATGACCAAGGCGGGCTTCGCGGTGGACTCCGCGCTCGGTGCCGCGCAGTTCACGCAACGCTCGGGCACGCGCGTCCCGCTGCACGGCGGCACCAACGTGGAAGGTGTCACGAACATCGTCGACTGGTCGATCAACAGCTCCAGCTCCGAGTCGGTGCCGACCCGCGGCGATCCGGTCGCACCCGGCAGTGCGATGCGCAACGAGGGGTTCCCCGTCAACTACGGCACGAGCTTCGTCCTCGTCGTCGACTACTCGGGCGATGCGGTGCAGGCATGGTCGATACTGACGTACGGCGAGACCGGTGACCGGGAGTCGCCTCTGTTCGAGACGCAGACCGTGCGGTTCAGCGAGAAGAACTGGCGCAGCGTCGCCTTCACCGACGACCAGATCGCCGCGGACCCGACGCTCGTCGAGTACACCGTCAGCGAGCGATAGCAGACGCCGGCAGGCATCAGAGGAAGTACCCGAACACGTCGACGACGAGTTCGGCCGCCCTGAGGCTGAAGAGCCGCTCGGACCCGTCCGACAGCTTCGTGAATGCGGCCGCACCGCGCACCTGGCCGCCGGCGGTGGTGTTGAGGTTGGACACCACGGGCCGGGCGGCGTTCGGGTGGGCGGTGAAGTAGCCGGCGGCCGTCGACGGTGCGACGGTCAAGTTCTGGGCGACACCGCTCGCCGACCGGGGAACCGACACGGGATCGAGGACGACGGTCGTCGCGTCACCGAAGGTCGGTGCACCGAGGACGATGCGCGTGTCGATCTCACGATGCGGCTCGATCAACTGGAAGCGGCCGGCGCCGGAAACGGGACGCGAGTCGTCCGTGAACCACCCCACGACGTCGAGCACCACCGCCCCCGTGTTGAGCAGGTCGATGTCGACCGATCCGTCGGCGCCGAGCGCCACGACGACCAGGTTGTTGCGATGGTCCAGGCCCGGGTTGGTGTTGAGGCTGGCTGTGACTCCCGGCCGGCCACCCGGCGTGACGCGCACCCATCCCGAGGATGCCTCGGGTTCGTTCAAGCCCGTCGCGATCATCACCACCGCGGACACACCGGACGCCGGCACCCCGACCCGGCCCGCCACCGGCACCGAGAGCCGCCGGAACGGCGACGGGAGCGTCGGGTTGGGATCCCCGACGGCAATGGTCTGGGTGTACGTGTTCGACGGTGTCGACGGGTCGCGGGTGTCGATCAGCCGCAACGGGTCCAGGCCGCGGAACCGCCCTGGCGCGGTCGGCCCCGGCGCGTCCACGAAGAAGCCGGAGACGTCGATCACGACGTCGGTGGTGGTGCGCACGTACAACACCATCCGGCCGGTCGCGTCGACCGGAACGACCGAGGTGTTCCCCACGATCTCACCGTTCAACGCGTTGACATTCGACGTACGGGGGCGAGCGGTGCGCGGCTCCCAGGCGGTTGCGAAGACCTCGCCGGCGGGCTCGACCATCGTGATGTTGACGATCGCCGCCACAGCGCCCTTCGGCGCGCCGAGGTCGATCAGCCGGGTGAACCCGCCGCGGATCGGCACCGCCGGGTTCTGTTCCCGCGAGTCGAACGCTCGCCGGGGTTCGGGCAGCGGCTGGTACGCCGACGGCCCGACGCTCGTCGCACCCGGTGCGTCGAAGCGGATCCGGCGCACGACGTTCGACCCGTCCTGGGTGTAGTACAGCGCCACACCGGCGAGCTCGGTGACGAAGGCCATGTCGGTGATGCCGAACTTGCCCTCCGCGAATGGTGCGTCCCAGTCCACCACGCCCGACGCCGTCCGCAGCCAGACCCGGCCGCTCCCACCATCGGCGAACAGGTAGGCGCCGTCGTATTCGGCGGGCCACACACCGTCCGGCACGAACGCGCCTGCGGTGATGAACCGACCGAGCGAACGCCCGTAGGAGAGGATCGGGTCGGTGAACTGTGGCGGCGGGCCGGCGCACGGCGACACCTGACCCTGCGGGCAGTCGCCTTCGCGCGCGTTCCAGCCGTAGTCAGCACCCCGGAGCCCGTCGTTGACTTCCTCCTGGGTGCCCTGGCCGACGTCGTTGATGAAGAAGCGGGTGTCGCTGGTGTTCGGGTCGAACGCGAAGCGATACGGGTTGCGCAGGCCCCATGCGAACAATTCCCGGCACGAGGTCGCCGGTGTCGAGGCGGTGTTGCCACGACTCCCGCACGCCACCGTCCCGGCCCCGGCGAGCGGGTTGCCGGGGGCTGGGGCACCCGAGAACCGGTCGAGTCGGAGGATCTTGCCATTGAGCAGACTGAGGTCCTGCGCTGCGTCGTTGCGGCCGGCGCTGCCCGAGTCACCGCGGGGATCCGTGCCCGCGTCGCCGGTCGCGATGTAGAGGAAGCCGTCGTTGCCGATCTCGACGTCACCCGCGTTGTGATTGCCGCCGACCGAGGAGATGTTGTCGATGAGCACCTGTTCGGATCCGGTGTCGATCGTGTCGCCGGTCATCGTGAACGCACTCACCCGGTTGACACAACCGCCAGGGAACCCCGGGGCGAACCGCGTGTAATACACATAGACGCGCCCGTTCCGGGCGAACAACGGGTCGATCGTGAAGCCGAGCAGCCCCCGCTCACCGCCGGCGCAGACGTCGAGATCCACAGCCGGAGCGGCGAGCACCGTTCCGGCATCGGAGTCGATCAGGCGGATCCGGCCCGTGCCCTTCTCGAGGACCGCGACACGCCCGTCGAGCAACGGTTCGACCGCGGTCGGCCGGTTGGTCGTCCCGACCAGCGTGTCGGTGAATCCCGGCGGTGCCGCCTCGGCAGCCGGCGGGACCGGGCCGAGGAGCGCCGCAGCCGTGACGAGAGCCACCAGGGCCGGCCGGGTTGGGCGCATCGCTCGAACCTACCGCTCGTCCGACCGCGGCCGCGGGACCCACCGACCGGCAGATTTAACGCGGCATTCACATTCGGGCAACCGCATCGCAACCGGGTGCTGACACGATTTTCGGCGCACCTGGGCGCTGCCATATCCTTGCGTCCGCCCTTCCAACGAGAGATTTGAGGACCCATCCGTGCCAATCAAGGCTGAGTACATCTGGATCGACGGCGCCGAGCCGACCAATCACCTCCGATCGAAGACGAAGATCGTCCCGGACGGCACGACCGACTTCCCGATCTGGGGCTTCGACGGTTCGAGCACCAATCAGGCGACCGGTGACAAGAGCGACTGCGTCCTCAAGCCGGTGGCGGTCTACCAGGACCCGATCCGTGGCGGCGACAACGTCCTCGTCTTGTGCGAGGTGATGCTCGTCGACGGCAAGCCGCATCCGACCAACACCCGTGCCGCCGCCGTGCGCACCGCCAAGAAGTACAAGAAGCACGAGCCGATGTTCGGCATCGAGCAGGAGTTCACGCTGTTCAAGGGTGGACGCCCCCTCGGCTTCCCGCCCGCCGGCTTCCCGGCCCCGCAGGGCGGTTACTACTGCGGCGTCGGCGACGACGAGATCCACGGCCGCGACATCGTCGAGGATCACCTCGACGCCTGCCTCGATGCCGGCATCTCGGTCTCCGGCATCAACGCCGAAGTGATGCCCGGTCAGTGGGAGTTCCAGGTCGGCCCGCTCGGCCTGCTCGAGGTGGCCGACCAGCTGTGGGTCGCCCGCTGGCTGCTGTACCGCATCGCCGAGGACTACGGCGTCGTGGCGACGCTCGACCCGAAGCCCGTCAAGGGCGACTGGAACGGCGCCGGGGCGCACACCAACTTCTCCACCAAGGAGATGCGCGAGGACGGCGGCTACAAGTACATCGAGGCCGGCTGCAAGGCGCTCGGCAAGAAGGCCGAGTTGCACATGGCGAACTACGGCGTCGGCGTCGAAGACCGCCTCACCGGTGCCCACGAGACGCAGCGTCACGACCAGTTCAGCTATGGCGTGTCCGACCGCGGCGCATCGATCCGCATCCCGTGGCAGGTCGCCGTCGACAAGAAGGGCTACCTCGAGGATCGCCGCCCCAACGCGAACATCGACCCCTACGTCGTCGCCCGCCTGATGGTGGAGACCGTCTGCGGCGACATGAAGTGACGTCAACGTTGTGCCTGGCACAACTTTGACGTGAACACACCCAGTCATCAACGACGCTGACAGGGCGGGGGCTCAGGCTCCCGCCCTGTCGTGTTTACCGGCGAACAACGAAAGACTGAAGGACATGTCGATCGAACAACATCGCGAGTACGTGCTCCGCTCGGTGGAGGAACGCGGCGTGCGCCTCGTGCGCCTCTGGTTCACCGACATCCTCGGCAACCTGAAGAGCCTCGCGATCTCGCCTGCCGAGCTGGACAACGCGCTCAACGACGGGATGACGTTCGACGGCTCGTCGATCGACGGGTTCTCACGCATCCAGGAGGCGGACGTCCTGGCGGTCCCCGACCCGGACACGTTCGAGCTGCTGCCGTGGGCGGACCCCAAGTCGCCCGAGGCGCGGATCTTCTGCGACATCCACAACCTCGACGGCACGCCGTTCGCCGGCGACCCGCGACAGGTGTTGCGCCGACACATCAAGGCCGCACACGAGGCCGGGCTGACGTTCTACGTCGCGCCCGACATCGAGTTCTTCTACTTCGAGCCGCCGACGGCCGGTGCGCCACCGGTGCCGATCGACGACGGCGGCTTCTTCGACCTGACGACCCAGGACGTCACCGGCGAGCTGCGCAAGCAGACGATTCGCACCCTCGAGACGATGGGCATCCCCGTCGAGTACAGCTTCCACGAGGACGCCCCGGGCCAGCAGGAGATCGACCTCCGCCACACCGACGCGCTGACGATGGCCGACAGCGTGATGACGTTCCGCCTGACGGTGCGCGAGGTCGCGGCGCGCAACGGCGTCCACGCCACGTTCATGCCGAAGCCACTGGAAGGCGTCCAGGGCTCGGGGATGCACACCCACCTCTCACTGTTCCGCGGCGACGACAACGCGTTCTTCGACGGCGACGACCCGTACGACCTGTCGGCCACCGCCAAGGCGTTCATGGCCGGCCTGCTGCGCCATGCACCCGAGATCACCGCGGTGACGAACCAGACGGTCAACAGCTACAAGCGGCTCGTGCCCGGTTTCGAGGCGCCTGTTCACGTCAGCTGGGCGCGCAACAACCGCAGCGGGTTGATCCGGGTGCCGATCGCCAAGCGCAACAACCCGCTCGCGACCCGCCTGGAGTACCGCTCACCCGACCCCGCCTGCAACCCGTACCTTGCGTTCAGCCTGCTCCTCGCAGCCGGGATGCGCGGCATCGAGGAGGGGTACGAACTTCCGGACGAGGCCGATGCGAACCTGTTCGAGATCGGCGACGACGTCCTCGCCAAGCTCGGCGTCGGCCAGTTGCCGCAGTCGCTGCACTCGGCGCTCGAGACGATGGAGTCGTCGTCGCTGGTGCAGGAGGCACTCGGCGAACACATCTTCGAGTGGTTCCTGCGCAACAAGCGCAGCGAGTGGCGCGCCTACAAGACCCACGTCAGCGCATTCGAGCGCGATCGGTACCTGACGGCGCTGTGACGGGCGAGGGAGCGATGCTGGTGGTCCTCCCGGACCCGGCGTCCCCGGACCTGGCGCGCACGCTCGACCTCGGCGGCTACGCCTGGAAGGCCGTCGGGTCGACCGAGGGTGCGGCCGAGTACGAGCCGCCGAACGGGTGGTCGGCAGCCGTCGTCGACGCCGCGGCCGACGCAGACGGCGCGTGGGCCTTTCTGCGCACGTTGCGCAAACAGCGCGACGTCACGATCCCGGTCCTGCTCCTCATCAGCGGCGCCCAGCTCGCCGAGCTGGACCACCGTGACGAGTTGTTCGACGACTTCTGTCTCACGCCGTTCCATCCGGCCGAACTGGAAGCCCGCCTGCGGCACCTGCTCGCCGGCGACGTCGCGGTGTCGACGGCGGACATCATCGAGTACGGCGCGCTGACGCTCAACGCGGAGACGTACCAGGCGGCGATCGCCGGTCGCCCGCTCGACATGACGTACATGGAGTACGAGCTGCTGAAGTTCCTCGCGCAGAACCCCGGCAAGGTGTTCACCCGCGAGATCCTGCTCAGCCGCGTGTGGGGCTACGAGTACTACGGCGGGGCGCGCACGGTCGACGTTCACGTCAGGCGGCTGCGGGCCAAGCTCGGCGAAGAGCACGCCAACCTGATCCAGACGGTGCGCTCGGTCGGGTACCGCTTCGGCCAGTCCCGCTGGGAGCACTGACCCGTTCGACGTCTCCGGCGGAGACGACGAGGGCGTCGCGCTCAGCCGACGTCGACGAAGTCCGCCACGGTCGACGCCACCGCGTCGGCGAACACGACGCTGCCGGCGTCGCGCGGGTGGACGCCGTCGTCGCGCAGGTTGCCCTCGTCGTCGGCGACCGCGCTCCACCGGGCGATCGTGGCGTTGCCGCGCTGGCGGAGCCGCGCCTCGATCATCTCGTTCACCTCGACGGTGGCGTCGGGCCGATCGCGCACGAACGTGTCGACCCAGACGAGCGGTACCTCGTCGGGCACCGCGTTGAGCACCTCGTTCACCGCGGCTGCGCGTTCGGACGGATCGGAGTACTGCGCGACGTCGTTCGTGCCGAGCGCGACGACCCAGACCTCACCGGCCCGGTCGTCGGCCGGTAACGCCGTGCCGTCCGGGCGGGTGGTCCCGTCCAGCAGCGACCGGGCCACCGTCGCGCCGCTGGGGTTGTCGCCGAAGGTCAGCGCCATCCGCTTGCCCTGCTGGGCCACGATGATCACCTCACCGAAGCCCGCCGATGTCAACGCCTCGTGCAGGGCCGGTGCGGACGCCACGGTGATCGAGTCGCCGATCATCACGACCGTGTCGACCGCGACGTTCGACGCGGCCGCCACGAACGGCTCGTCGGCGGCGGCGCGGGCGATGTCCGCCGGCAGGCCGGGCACCTCACCGGTTGCCGACGACTGCTGCCCGGAGCACGCCGCGGTGAGCGCGAGCAACAGGGGGGCGAGCATCGAACGGCGGTCCACGGTGCACCAGTGTTGCCACGTCCACCTTCAAAGTGGCGTCATCTGGCGATCTCGGCCCGGGTCATCGGTCACCGGCACGCCTCATGGCCGGTCTGGTCACCCGTCGAGCTGCTGAATCCGCCGCGAGAGCGTGTCGTGGGCCGTCAGCATCTCGTCGAGGCGTGCGCTGACGAGATGCCCGTCGCGGACGATCGGTCGCCCGTGGACGATCGTGTCGCGGGCCGCCGCCGGCCCACAGCGCAGCCACCCCTCGATCGGGTCGGCGACCGCACCGGCGAACGCAGGGCCGGTCAGTGACCACACGGCCACGTCGCCGACCGCTCCGACGTCGAGCACACCGAGTTCGCCCTCGCGGCCGAGGCAGCCCGCCCCGCCGAGCGTCGCGATCTCGAGCGCCATCCGGGCGGTCCCCGCCGCGGCGCCGTCCCGGAGCTTCGCGAGCAGCATCGCCTGACGCGCCTCCAGCCACAGCGACGCGGAATCGGCCGACGCCGAGCCGTCGACGCCGAGCCCGACCTTCGCGCCGGCGGCGCGGAGGTCGACGACCGGGGCGATGCCGGACGACAGGATCAGGTTGCTCGACGGACAGTGCGCCACGCCGACGCCCGCTGCGCCGAGCCGCGCGATCTCGTCCGTGTTCGGCATCACGCAGTGTGCGACCCACGTGCGGTCGGTGCACCAGCCCGTCCGTTCGAGGTACTCCATCGGCCGGCACCCGAACCGCGCCAGGCTGAACTCGTCGTCCTCGGCGTTCTCCGCGAAGTGGGTGTGCAGCCGCACGTCGAGGCGTTCGGCCAGTTCGGCGGACCGCACCATCAGCTCCTCGGTGACCGAGAACGGCGAACAGGGCGCCAAGGCGATCCGGGTCATCGCGCCGTGGGCACGGTCGTGATGGCGCCGCACTGCGTCCTCGGAGGCGGCGAGGATCTGGTCGTCGTCGCCCACCACGTCGTCCGGCGGCAGCCCGCCGTCCTTCTCCGACAACGACATCGACCCGCGCGTCGGGTGGAACCGGACACCGAGGTCCTGCGCGGCCTCGATCTCCGCCGTCAGCAGGTCGCCGGCGCCGTGCGGGTGGAGGTAGAGGTGATCGGTCGACGTCGTGCACCCGGACAGCGCCAGCTCGGCGAGGCCGACCCATGCCGACACGTACACCGACTCGGTGTCGATCGCCCGCCACAG
>JABDKP010000026.1 GCA_013002175.1 Ilumatobacter sp. | reverse complement strand
CCGACGACCGCGCCGACCCCCGCGCCGACGGCGGCCGAGCAGGCCGTGCTCGATCGCACGAATGCCGAACGGTCCCAGCGGAGCCTCGCGCCGCTTGCGTACCATCCCGACCTCGCCGCGGCGGCGGAGATGCACGGCCTCGACCAGCGCCACAAGCCGTGCGGCAATGGCTCGTTGTCCCATACCGGCACGGACGGATCGAACACCGGTGACCGCATCGCCCGGACGGGGCTGAGGGTGCGCACCTGGGCCGAGAACATCGCGTGCAACTTCGAGACCGCCGAAGCGGTCGTCGCCGCGTGGATGGCGTCGCCCGGCCATCGTGCCAACATCCTCAACCCCCGGATGACCCACCTCGGCGTGTCGCTGACCCGGTCGTCCGCCGACGGTTCGGCGTACTGGGTGCAGGTGTTCGCTCAGCCGAGCTGAACACCGCGCACGGTCGCTGTCACGCGCCGCCGTGACGAGGTCACGTACGGTGTCCGGGTGATCGAGGTACGCAACGTCACCAAGCGGTTCGGCTCGGTCGTTGCGGTCGACGATCTCAGCTTCGACGCCCGGCCCGGCCGCGTCACGGGGTTCCTCGGTCCGAACGGTTCCGGCAAGAGCACGACGATGCGGTGCATGCTCGGCCTCGACCGGGCGAACGCCGGCAGCGCGTCGTTCGCCGGCCGGTCGTACACGTCGATCGTCAACCCGCTCTTCGAGGTCGGGTCGCTGCTCGACGCAGGGTTCGTGCACCCCGGCCGGAGCGGTCGGAATCACCTGCGGTGGATGGCGATGTCGAACGGTATCGCGGCGTCGCGGGTCGACGAGACGCTCGAGCTGGTCGGGCTGACCGACGCTGCCGACCGCCGTGTCAAGGCGTATTCGCTCGGCATGCGGCAACGTCTCGGTCTTGCCGGCGTGCTGTTGGGCGACCCGGGCACGGTCGTCCTCGACGAGCCGGCGAACGGGCTCGACCCGGAGGGCATCCGCTGGATCCGCGATGTGCTCACCCACCTCGCACGCGGCGGTCGGACGGTGCTCGTCAGCAGCCACCTGCTGGCGGAGATCGCGTTGATGGCGGACGATCTGGTCGTCATCGGCCGGGGCAGATTGATCGAACAGTGCTCGGTCGACGAATTCGTCGACCGCCACTCCACGAAGTGGGTGCGCGTGGGCAGTCCCCAACTCGACGCCATCGCGGTCGCAGCCACCGCGGTCGGCGCGCGCGTCGAACGCGTCGATGGTCAGGTCGCGGACATCCACGGCATCACTGCCGCCGCGGTCGGCGAGATCGCAGCCCGCGACGCGATCGTGTTGCACGAGCTGACGACGAGGTCCGAGTCGCTGGAGGACGCGTTCCTCCGGGCGACCGCCGGCGCGCAGGAGTTCGCATCGGAGGCGCCGTCTCCGGTCGCGTCGTCGGCGCCGCTGCCGCCACCGATCGTCGACCGCCCGGGCGGAGGTGGCCGGTGATCAACCTCCTGCGCTCCGAAGTCCTGAAGTTCCGCACCGTCAGGCTCCACGTCTGGCTGACGATCGGCGCGGTCGGCCTGCTGCTGGTCGTCGTCGGCCTGGTCGGCATGCTCAGCAGCGAACCGCGCCGCACCCGCCCTGACGACCTGATGTCGTTGATCGGCGGGTTCTCCGTGCTGATCGCGATGACCGTCGGGGTGCTCGCCGCATTGGGGATCACGTCGGAGTTCTCCCACAACACGATCCGCCCGACGCTCGCTGCGACCCCGCAGCGAACCACCGTGTTCGTCGCGAAGGCGGTGCTCTCCACCGTCTACGGTCTCGTGGTCGGCGCCGTCGCTGTCGTGGCCGCGTATCTGTTGGGGAGCTTGCTGCTGTCCGCGCGGGGGGCGTCGGTCGGGTTGTCCGGAGACGACGGTTCCTTGGCGGCCTTCCTCGGTGTGCCGATCCTCTGTGCGCTCCTGGCGCTCTTCGGGTACGGGCTCGGCCTGCTGTTGCGCAACTCTCCGGCTGCCGTGTCGCTGATCATCCTCTGGCCGCTGCTGCTCGAATCGATTCTCAATGGTGTGCTCAGCGTCGCCGGCGTCGACGAGCCGACGCGCCTGTTGCCGTACACGTCGGCCTTCGCACTGGTGATTCCGAACCCGTCGGATGCCCCCGGTGGGCGGATCTACGGCGGGGTCTACTTCGGGATGTTCGCGCTGCTGATCACGGTGATCGGTATCGCGGTGAACAACCGTCGCGACGCCTGACGAGCGTCGTCAGGTCGTCGACTCGTGCGCGGCCCACGCATCGACGGCGGCGATGACACCATCGACGTCGTCGTCGGTGATCTCGAGCGACAGCGCGATGAAACCGCGGGGCGCGAGGTAGTACCCCGCATCGAGCAGCGCGAAGAAGAGCAGCTCCTTCAGCCTGCTGTCGGCCGTCGCGAGGTCCGCCGCCGAGCGCACCGGTCCGGCGGTGCCGTGGACGTTCATCAGCGAGCCGATGCCGGTGACACACAGCGGCAGTCGGCGGGTGCGGAACACGGCGTCCAGCGCGACGCGCAACCGGTCGCCCCGAGCATTCGTTGCGTCCAATTGCTCGGGCGTCAACACCTCGGTCAGCGCGGCGACCCCGGCAGCCATCGACGCGACGTTGTTGTTGAACGTGCCGGCATGACCGAGCGGCCGGCGCCCGCCGGGCGGCGATGCCGGATCGAACGCTCGCATCAGCTCGTGCCGACCACCGAACGCGCCGAACGTCAGCCCACCGGCGAGGTATTTCCCGAGGGTGGTGATGTCCGGGCTCACGCCGAAGCGCTGTTGCGCACCGCCGACCGCGAAGCGCGACGTCATCACCTCGTCGAAGACCAGCAGCGCCCCGTGATCACGGGTCTGCTCGCGGATCGCCTCCAGGAATCCTGGCGCCGGGGGGAGGCACCCGGCAGAACCCTGCATCGGCTCGACCAGGACCGCCGCGATCTCGCCGCCGTGGGCCGCGAATGCCTCGACGAGCGCGTCCACGTCGTTGAAGTCGAGCAGCAGCCAGTCGTGCGGCACCGTGACGGCTCCGACCTCGTCCCCGAACGTGAGCACGCCGCCGTGATAACCGTGGCGGAAGACGACGATTGTGCGCCGGTCGGTGTGATGCGTCGCGAGCGCGAGCGCCATCAGGTTGGCCTCGGTCCCCGAGTTGGTGAACCGCACCTGCTCGATCGAGGCGAATCGCCCGACGATCAGTTCGGCGAGCCGCACCTCGTTGGCGTGCACGGCACCCAGCGACCATCCGCCGTCGAGCGCGTCCCGCGCAGCCGCGAGGACCGGCTCGGGGGAGTGGCCGAGCAGGCCGGCGGTGTAGTTGCCGAGCAGGTCGACGAGCCGGTGTCCGTCGACGTCCCACAGGTACTTCGACTCGGCGCGCTCGACTCGGAACGGGAAGGGATCGAAATGCAGCACCGAGCGGGTGTTGCCACCCGGCATCACGACCCGCGCCCGGTCGCCGAGCCGGGCGCTCTGCGGTCGCGCCCTCGCGTAGGCGGCGCGGGCTGCTGCGACGCGGTCGTCGAGGGTCATCGTGCACTCACACACGCAGCTCGTGCGGAGCGGGTGATGTCGACGCGGCGGTCGGCGACGGCGATCAGGTCGTTCGCTCCGAGCACGAGTGCACTCCCGGCGCGGGTGAAGACGTCGTGTTCGGACTTGATGCACTCCATCGTCACGTTGTACTCGCGGTGGAGGTGGTGTCACCCAGCGGGGTGTCGACCAACCAGCTGCGCCAGCACCGGGACCCGATCGATACCGTCGGCCAGACGACGCGGCGGGCATGCTGGTGGTCATGTTCCTCGGAGAGGACCTCCTCGCGTACCTCGTGCTCGCATTCGGCGCGGCCCTGTGCGTCGGCAATTTCCTCGCTGTCGTCCGGCCGCCCGAGCGGCAACTCGACGACGGCAATCTCGAGCAGGCGCCGGTCGCGCGCAGCCTGCTCTATGCCGGGATCGGCCTCGTCGCCGCGCTGTGGGCGCTCGCGTCGCTGGTCAGCGGCTGACCCGGCGCGTCACTGTTGGCTCGGAGACACGCCGACGGTCACGGTCGGGGCCCCGTTGTCGTTGCCGAACAGCGTCACGATGTACGTCGGGCCCTCGAACGTGTACTGGGAGTTGCCGTTGCCCTCGAAGAGCGACGTCCGCTCGTAGCCGAGGCCTTCGAGCGACGCGGCGTAGGCCTGGAGGTAGTCGGCCGCGGTACCCGACGGCGTCCCCACGACCGTGGTCTGCGCAAAGCCGTCGGAGCTGGTGTAGGTGCCCTGGACGGTCGTCAGCCCGTCAGGCCGCGGGATGTCGGATGGCCACTCGGACGGGATGCCGTCGCCGGCGCGGAAGACGTTGTCGCCATCCTCGGACTGGAAGTTGAATCCGTCGTCGTCGGCGCCGCCGGTGATCACCTCGCCGTCCTGACCTTCGACGACGAACGAGCCGTCGTCGCCGACACGGATGCTGCCCTCGTCGGTTTCGACATTGAAGCCTCCGCCGCCGAGGTCGACGTCGACCTCACCGCCACTCTCCCGCTCGATCGCCTCCTCGATGCCCCGCTCGGCGAGATTTTCGGCAGCCTTGCCGCAGCCACTCGCTGCGAGGAGCGCGAGCGCTGCAACAGCGGTCGCGGCCCGCGGCCGATGGCCGTTGGTGCGGAACAGTGTGACGATCATGGTGCCCTCCTCCGGGCGGCGTTGCGCCGCGGTCATCAATCTTCGCGCAACCGGAGCGTCCGATCGACCGCGAATCCTGCGAGATTGGTCACGTGAGCAGTGGCGGACCCCTCCGGATCTCGTTCGTCGAGTCGGCGTCGCGGGTCGACACGTTGCCGGCGGCCGTCGCAGAGGTCGCTTTCGTCGGCCGCTCCAACGTCGGCAAGTCGTCGCTGATCAACGCACTCGCGAACCAGAAGCAGCTGGCGCGGGTGTCGAACACGCCCGGCCGGACGCAGCTGATCAACCTGTTCCGGTCCGAGGAGGGTGACGGTCTCGGCACGATCGTGGATCTGCCCGGCTACGGCTACGCCAAGGCCGCGAAGTCGGTCCGCCGCGACTGGCCGGAGATGATCGAGGGGTACCTGCTGGAGCGCGATCATCTCGTGATGGTGTTCGCCCTCGTCGACGGCGAGATCGGCCCGACGAAGCTGGATGTCCAGATGCTGGACTGGCTGCGCTATCACGAGGTCCCGCACACGGTCGTCGCGACGAAGCACGACAAGGTGAAATCGGCGAAGCGGGAGACGCGCAAGAAGGAGCTCGCCGCGGGCTGCCGGCTCGACCGGGGCGACGTCGTCTGGGTCAGCGCGACGAAGGGCGTCGGCCTCGACCTGCTCCGGTCGCTCGTCCGTACGCACCTGTCCGGCTGACACGGGGCCGGTGATCACGTAGCGTGGTGGGCATGCGCTGGGTCCGCGACAACCTCAAGATCGTCGCCCCGATCGCGCTGGTCGGAGCGGTCGTGGTCGGCTACCTGGCGTTCGGTGTGTTCGGCATCCACACGCTCTTCATCGACGACAAGGTGAACGAGGACGTGCCGGTGTTCGCCTCCGGTGCGAACGCGTCGGGCCTCGCGTCGGATGCGGTCGACGACGCGACGACGGACGCGATGAACGAGGTGATGGCCGATGAGGGCATCGATGCCGCGGCGACCGTCGCCGAGCCGATGCCGGACATGGCGGCAGCCGAGATCGTCACCGTGTACGAGGGGATGTTCGGGCCGCGTAGCCACCCCGGCCGCGGACTCGCGAAGGTGCTCAACGACGGATCCACTCAGCGGTTCCTGCGGTTCGAGGACTTCGAGACCGACAATGGGCCGGACCTCAACGTCTACCTGACGACCGCCGACGCCGACGCCGACGCCGACGACTTCGGAGCGTCCGGAGAGTTCCACGACCTCGGCGACCTCAAGGGCAACATCGGCCCCCAGAACTACGAGATCCCGGCCGACGTCGACCTCGCAGAGTTCGACACGGTCGTCATCTGGTGCGTCCGGTTCGGCGTCGCGTTCGCCGCCGCAGACCTCGCGCCCGTCGGGTGACGCTCAGCCGGGCGGGACCGGCTGTTCGCCGAACGCCTGCGGGTCGGCGGCCCCGCGACCCCTGACCGCTTCGAGGGGATCGCGGACGTCGTCGATGTACCCCAGCGCGTAGGCGCCGATGCGGTACCCCATCAACCGGAGCAGGTCGTCAGGCAGTGTGGCCGCGACGTCGGGCGGCACGGAGAGGTACTGGTTCTCCTCCTGGCGCAGCCAGCCCACGTTGTAGGTGATGTTCAACCCGGTTCTGGTGTCGTCCGATTCGTTCGCTCCGCCGCCGTGGTACACCTTGCCGGTGTAGAGCAGACACGACCCCTTCGCCATCTCGGCGGGGACGGTTTCGTCGGCGCCGTCGTCGTCCCGCCCACGGTGGAACGACGAGGGATCGGCCTGGCTGCCGGGGATCAGGCGCGTCGCGCCGTTGCGCTCGGAGAAGTCGGTCATCGCCCAGATCGTGTTGCACTGCACGTGGTAGTCCGCCGGGAACTCGAAGAAGTCGAACGCCCATTCGTCGCGGTGGATTGCCTGCGCCGGCGAGCCAGGCCCGATCGCGATCGTCTGCGTCAGGTGCAACTGGTAGCTCTTCGCGCGGTGCAGCAGCCGTGCCGCGACGCCCAGGATCGTCGCGTGCTGGACGAGTTGGTGGCTCGCGACCGACCGGGCGACGAGGGCGCCGGTGCGGCGGGTGGTGCGGCCGGTGAAGTCGTCGCCGCCCCAGGGTGTGGCATCGATGAAGGGCTGCATCTCGGCGGCGATCGAGTCGATCACGTCGGTGCTCGCCAACTCGTCGACGATGACGGCACCGTCGCGCAGCAGTACGTCGTGGATCGTCTGGTCGTCAGCGGTCGCCGGCAGATGGGTGACGTCCATCGCCGCGACGCTACCCACTCACGGCGGTGTGGCCGAGTCGAGCAACGTGAAGAACTCGTTGATCCCTTCGGCGTGCTCGGCGCGCCGGTGGGGTTCGAGGGCCCCGAGGATCCCGACGTAGCTCAGCGTGTGGTACGCGCCGGCAACTGCCTCGAGTGTGCCCCGGTCGAGCCGGTCGAGCCCGGTGCCCGGCGGGTCTCCGAGCTTCTCGGCGCGAGCGTCGTGAAACGTGCGGTAGATCGATTCGACACGTGGCTGGTCGTCGTGGAACCACGACGCCCACGTGGCGACGTCGACGAGGGGATTGGTGTACGCGGCATCGGACCAGTCGAAGATGCGGATCCCGTCGGGTGTCGCCATCGCGTTGCCCGGATGGAAGTCGCCGTGCACGAACGTGTCGGGGACGCCGACCGCCTGGACCGCGTCGACCGCCTCGGTCAGCCGCGCGATCAGTTGCTCGATGCGTCGCGGTGTGAAGTCGAGGGCGCGCAACAGCGGCGTGTCGAGCGCGACTCGCAGGAGGTCGGGCAGCTCGGAGATCGGCCGGCGAGGACACCCTGCGGCGCGCAACTCCTCCTCCCGGCCGGCGAGCGCGAGCTGCACGTCGACGAGATGGTCGAACGCGGCGCGGGTCGGTGCGGGATCCTCGCCGACGACCACCCCGTCGATGTCCTCGAGCAGCAACCACCCGCGCTCCTCGTCGGCGGCGACGACCCGGGTGATCTCGCCGGGGGCGGCACGATCGAGCGCGGCGGTGATCGCCGCCTCACGCCGGAAGGGGCCGAAGGACGCTTTGAACCAGTACCGGTCTGCGGCCGTGTCGACGCGCATCACCGCCGAGATGCCCCAATGGCGGACCTGCACGATCTCGGTGGGCGCGGGTCGTCCCTCGGCGCGGAGCACGGTGGCGATCCAGTCGCTCGCCCGCTCGTACCAGCCCTCGCGGCCCCACGGGACGCGCAGTTCGGGGACGGGTCGATCGCCGCGCAGCTCGGCGATCCGTTCGTTGAACCCGCTTTCGAGGCCGGGGTCGACGCGCGGTGCGGGCCCCCGCAGCGGAGCCCACTCCCATCCGCCGGGGGCGACCCATCCGTCGGGTGGTCCGTCGAGTTCGACAAGTGCCGCGTGGACCTCGACGTCGTCGTCGACGGACGCTCGCGACTGGTCCACGAAGCAGTCGAGCACCGGCCCCGACAACCCCACGCTCGGCAGCACGCGCCACGCCGCCGCCGTGGTTGTCTCCCGCTCGGACAAGTCGACGTCGAGCGACGGCAGCTCGCCCGCGGACGTCAGGATCGATTGTCGTTCCCGATCGGGGATCAGGAGCCGGAGCCGGCGTCGCTGAACCATCGCATGCTCTCAGGCTGCGGCCCGTGTCCGGCGCAGGAGTGGGTCGGCGAGGGCGAGCGTCTTGTCCGCCATCCACATCACCTTGCCGGCAGCGCCGGGCGTGGTGTTGTCGATCAGGTTGCCCATGACCGCGAGGGTGATCCTGGCGATCGCGTCGGTGCTGACCGACAGCGCGAGGCCGGTCTTGAGGATCAGCGGGTGACCGATCAGGAACGAGAAGCGCCGACCGGTGCGGAGGAACGCGTCGAACCGCTCGCCGACGAGTTCGTCGTAGCGCTGCGGGGCGGTTGCGGGGTCCTCGACGAACAGGTCGACCGCCAGCATCCCGGACTCGAGCCCGTAGTCGATGCCCTCGCCGTTCATCGGGTTGACGAGGCCCGCCGCGTCGCCGATCGCGACCCACCCCTCGCCGTGACGCCGTTGGGCAGACATCGGTAGCCGCCACGCCCGCGCCCGTTCGAGGTTGGGCCCGAGCTCCCAGTCGTCCTGAACCTGCGCGCGATACGTGTCGAGCAGCGTGTTGAGATTGAGCTTCTTGAAGCCCTTCATGGTGGAGAGCGCGCCGCAGCCGATGTTGACCGTGCCGTCGCCGGCCGGGAACATCCAGCCGTACCCGGGTACCGCCGTGCCGCTGGCGTCGCGCAGCGAGAGGCACGCTTCGAGATGGGCGTCGGCGTGCCGTGGCGTCTCCGCGTACGTACGGATGGCGAGGCCGAACGGCTCGTCCGCGACGCGGGTGGCGCCGAGCATCTTGGCGACTGCGCCCTGGGCGCCCGCGGCGACGATCGTCAACCCGGCGCTGACCGTGCGCCCGCCCGCGGCCACCCCGGTCACCCGGTTGCCGGTGAGCACCGGCAGGGCCTCGGTTTCGTAGACCATCTCGGCCCCGGCGTTCGCGGCGGCGTCCATCAGTGCCGTGTCCAACCTGCGCCGCGGCCAGACCGCACCATGGTCGGGGAAGCGGTCGGTCGTCGGCCAGTCGAGCTCGCGTGTCGTCCGTCCGGCGATCATCCGCAGCCCCTGGATGAGATGGGCGTCGTCGAGGTCGATGTCGAGGTCGTGCAACGCGCCGACCGCGCGGGGCGTGAGACCGTCACCGCAGACCTTGTCGCGTCCGTGCTTGCCCTTCTCGAAGACGACGACCCGCAGCCCCGCGCGAGCGGCGCGAATCGCGGCCGCGGTGCCGGCCGGCCCGCCGCCGATGACCGCGATGTCGTAGGTGTCGGATCTCACGCGAACACGGTGCCGGACTTCGCCGAGAAAAGCGACATCTCACCGGTGTGAACGTCGGCTCGGGTCCGGCACGGTCGCATGCGAGACTGCGACCGTGAGCCAGGCCGTCGTCCCATCGCAGCCGCCCGACGACCCCGTCGGCGAAGTGGTCGCCGACTTCGTTCGTGAGTTGCTCGGCAACGCCGAGGTCGACCTGCGATACACGCCAGTCGATGCGTCGAGCCCGTCGGACCCGCCGTCGACGTTTGTCGGACCGGTGGTCGTCTCGGCGTCCGCCGTGCTGGTCGACGGGTGGACGACGACGTTGTCGATCGGGTTCGGCGTGCGCTCGGCGGCTCACGTCGCCGCAGTTCCCGACGCGCTGCTGTCGTTGCCGGATGCCGCGCTGCGGGCGGCCGGTCGATTCGGGCCGATGCGCCGCGTCGACGGCCGCCTCGGCCCGGCGGTCGAGCGGGCGCTGCGCGACACGGTGATCGTCGAGCTGCTCAGCCATCACCAGGGTTGGACCGATCGCGAGTGTGCACCCAGCGAGCTGCTGGCTGCCACGCTGGAGTACCTCATCGAGTTGAGCGGCACGCGGGTCGAATCGCACAACCTGACGCACGGTGTGCTGATCACCGATGCGCTGACGAACGAGCCGCGGCTGACCGTGCCGTATCCGTCCGGCCTCCGCGACGCGAAGCGCAGCCCACTGCTCTTCGACGGTCGCCGGTCCGTCCTCGTCGTCGACCAGGACGGACGAGCGCGCACGGAGGTGCAGGCCCACCACCTCGACCGCCTGCATCCGGACGCGCTTCCACTGGAGGCAGTCGAGCGCGAGTTCGTCGACAGCGGATCGCTGGTCGCCCTCGCCACGCGTCAGCTCGGCGGGATCGGCTTCTTTCTGCGCGAGGACCGCAGCATCTGGGCGTTCGTCGACGGCCAGCCGCTCGTCATCCGGCGCAGCGAGCACTGGACGGCGTTCCCGCTGTGGTTGGCCCGTTCGATCGGTGACACGATCGGCGGCGGCGCGGCGGTCGACCTGATCGTCGGTGCCGCGCTGATCGTGTCGGTGAAGTCCGGTGGCGCGATCTTCGCGATCGTCGCGGACGCCGCCGACGTCGACGACATCGTCGCCCGCAAGGACCGCTACGACCTCCGGAACGAGTTCGACGTCGCTGCGATGCGACCGGAGACGCGGCTCCACCACCTGATCGAGGCGGCGGATCTCGACGTGCAGACGCTGGCGCGGCTCGGCGAACTCGACGGTGCGACGGTGCTCGACCGCGACGGCAGGTTGCTGGCGTACGGGGCGATCATCAGCAGCTCGGACAGCGAGCACGAAGGGGCTCGTACCGCGGCGGCGCGGTCGCTGTCGCAGGCCGCGCTGGTGGTGCTCAAGGTGTCCGAGGACGGCGACGTCACCGTGTTCCGTGACGGCGCGCCGGTCGCGACACTGCTGCCCTCCGGCAACAGCCGCTGAGACGGTCAGCGCAGCGCCGCGAGCAGGTCGTCGACCGTGGGGCGGGCATCCGGACTGGCCGGCCGGAAGAGTCGGACGATCGTGCCGTCGGCGTCGACGACGACATCGGCGCCGAGCTGGCGAAGGTCCTCGGTCGAGCGACGGAGACGCCGACCCCGCCGCAGCAGGCGCGCGTACAGCTTGAGTGTGCCGATCGACCAGACCTGGCGCCACGTGCCCCGTTCGAGTCCGAGGGCGCGGTACAGCGCACGGTCGACGTCGGCGACAACCGGGAACGACACACCGAGGTGGGCCCGGTACGCATCGAGGTGACGCGGGTCGGTGAACGTGACGACGGCGACCTCGGTGTCACCGAACTCCTCGCTGCGCTCGCTCACGGCGAGCACGTGCTCCTGGCACGGCAGTCAAGCGAGATGTCGGTGCAGGATCAGTACCAGCGGTACCCCGGTCGCGCGGTGGGCATCGCTCGACCACGTTCCGCCCAGGCCGTCGGCGAACCGGAACGACGGAAGGCCGTCGCCCACGCGCAACGTGCCGACTGCGGATCGCTCGGTCATCTCCGCATCGTACGGACATCGTCGCCGGGACATCGGTTCGTCCGGATGTGTTCTCGCTTGCTACGAACTCCGGATGGGTTCCGACGTGCTGCTGTGTACCGACGACTTCTGGGACGAACATGGCACCGCGGTCCGCGCGGCCGCCCCTGAGCTGGACGTCGTGGTGCTGACCGGTGACGACCGCGTCGCGGACGAGGACCTGGCGCGGATCACGCTCGCCTTCTTCTCCCACGATGCATGGCCGGACCGGGCCCGCGCCTTCGTCGGCGCCGCCCTGCAGTGCCCGCAGCTTGCGTGGTTCCACACGATGTCCGCCGGCGTGGACAGCCCGGTCTTCGGGCGGATGGTCGACGACGGGGTCCGGCTGACCACGTCGTCTGGTGCGAGCGCGCCGCCGATCGCCCGCACCGTGATGATGTACCTGCTGGCGTTGGCCCGGAAGCTGCCCGAACGGATTCGCGATCAAGCGGACGGTCGATGGGGTTGGGAGCGGTGGGACGAGCTGGAGGGCCGACGGCTCGTCGTCGTCGGGTATGGGCCGATCGGCAGGGAAGTGGTCCGGCTCGCGTCGTGCTTCGGAATGGACCCGGTGATCGTGCGCCGCCAGATCCGCGGCGACGAGCCGTGTGAGACACGTGTGCTCGGCGAGTTGCACGACGTCGTCGCCGGTGCGGACGCAGTCGTCGTCGCGCTGCCACTCAACGACGACACCCGCGGCATCGTGTCGGCGGAGCTGATCGGCGCGATGCCGCCGCATGCATTCTTCGTCAACGTGGGACGGGGCGAGCTGGTCGATCAGGACGCATTGACCGCTGCCCTCGCGGCCGCGCGTCTCGGCGGGGCGGGGTTGGACGTCACCACGCCCGAGCCTCTGCCACCTGACGATCCCCTGTGGACGCTGCCGAACGTGATCATCACGCCCCACAATTCGGGCAGCACCGACGGGACGGGCCGCCGCGCCGCCGAAGCGTTTCTGGCCAACCTCGCCCGGTGGGTCGCGGACGAGCCGCTCGCCAACGAGGTCGGTTGACGACGCGTCGGCGAGACTGCACCGATGAACACCCCGCGCATCCGTGACGTCGACTTCGGCGACCTGCTCCGTCTCGAGCCGCATGGACCGGACACCTTCGTCGCGATCGTCGCGCGCTACCCGTGGGGCAACCGCCTGTTCGGCGGGCAGGTCGTCGCCCAGGCGCTGAAGGCGGCGGCCGCCACCGTCGAACCCGACCGGTTCGCCCACTCGCTCCACTCCTACTTCATCCGCCCCGGCTCGACCACCGAACCGATCCGGTTCGAGGTCGAGCGGTTGCGCGACGGCCGTTCGTTCTCGACGCGTCAGGTCGTCGCCCGCCAGTCAGGCGGGGCGATCCTCAACCTCTCGGTGTCATTCCAGATCGTCGAGGACGAGGCCGACGCTCAGCTCGCCGCGTTCCCACCGGACCTGCCGCTGCCCGACGACCCGTCGCTGAGCGACTATTCGTGGGGCGCGATGATCGATCGTCGAGCGGTCGACCTCGCCGGCGTGCCGAACGACGGGCCCCCGAATCGCCTGGGCTACTGGATCCGGCTCCGCGCCGACCTCGACGACGACCCGGTGGAGCACGCCTGCGCGCTGGCGTTCATGTCCGACGCCGCGCCGTCGAGGTCGGCGCGGTCTCCGCACCCGGACTTCGACAACGACGTCGCCGACCGCGGCCGGTTCCAGGGCGCCAGTCTCGATCATGCAGTGTGGTTCCACCGGCCCTGTCGCGCCGACGAGTGGCACTGGTTCGACACCCGTTCGCACGGGCTGGCCGGCGCTCGCGGCCTCGTGACGGGCGACGTGCTGTCGATCGACGGCACGCACGTGGCGACGATCGCCCAGGAAGTGTTGCTGCGCCGGGCCCGCGACTGACCACTGCCGCGCATCGCGCCGCTGCACTAGCGTCGGCGGGCGATGCGGATCTCCGAACGGGTCGACAACGCAGTTCGGGCGATGGCGGAATTGGCGTCGGGCGAGTTGGCGGAAGCGCCCAAGCCGACATCGGCCGTCAGCGTGACGATCAAGGCCGAGGCGATCGCGACGCGCCAGGACATCTCTCTGAAGTATCTGCTGGACATCATGCGCGACCTCAAGCGGGCGGAACTGGTCCGGTCGAAGCGGGGGCCGGACGGCGGGTTCTCGCTGTCGCGACCCGCCGGCGAGATCTCGCTCGCCGATGTGTTCCGTGCGGTCGACGGCCCGCTCGCCGACGTGCACGATGAGAGCCTGCGTGGGCTCCGCTACCCCGCACCGGCCAGCGCGTTGCCGCAGGTCTGGATGGCGATTCGCGGCAGTCTGCGACGCGTGCTCGAGACGGTCTCGCTCGCCGATCTCGTCGCCGGGTCGCTGCCCGCCGACGTCGCCGAGCTGGCCCACCAGTACGAGGTGACGACCGAGGCCCGCCACCCGCGCTGAGCTGCACGCACGCACGGCCACTCGTCTCGGGCAGCGCGCTCGTGTTCGACCGCACTCGTGCCGATGAACCTCTTGAGACAATCGAGACATCTGTTTACCATATTGTCGGTAGACTTAGTAGACAATCATCGGACAGCCAGGACCATCACGTGACGACGACACTCGACGCCGGACGCCTCACCCATCTCCAACGACTCGAGGCCGAGGCGATTCAGATCATGCGCGAGGCGGTTGCAGAGAGCGAGCGCCCGGCGATGCTGTACAGCATCGGCAAGGACAGCTCGTGCATGCTGCACCTCGCCCGCAAGGCGTTCCATCCATCGACGCCGCCGTTCCCGCTGGTCCACGTCGACACGACGTGGAAGTTCTCGGACATGTACGAGTTCCGCGACAAGACCGCCGCCGAGCACGGTCTCGATCTCGTCGTCCACCAGAACCCCGACTGCGTGGCGCGCGGGATCAATCCGTTCGATCACGGCTCGGCGATGCACACCGACATGTGGAAGACCGACGGGTTGAAGCAGGTCATCGACGAGCATCGGTTCGACCTGTGTTTCGGCGGCGCCCGCCGAGACGAGGAGAAGTCCCGCGCCAAAGAGCGCGTCTTCTCGGTGCGATCCGCACAGCATCAGTGGGACCCGAAGCGTCAGCGGCCCGAGCTGTGGCAGCTCTACAACGCCCGCCGCAGCAACGGCGAGACGCTGCGGGTGTTCCCGATCTCGAACTGGACCGAGCTCGACGTGTGGCAGTACATCCACCTCGAGCAGATCCCGATCGTGCCGCTGTACTTCGCGGCCTCGCGCCCGGTCGTCGAACGGGACGGCACGCTGATCATGGTCGACGACGACCGGTTCCAGCTCAACGACGGCGAAGTGCCCGAGCACAGGTCGGTGCGGTTCCGCACGCTCGGTTGCTACCCACTGTCGGGGGCGATCGAGAGCGAGGCGGACACGCTGACCGGGATCATCCAGGAGATGCTGCTCGCGACGACGTCCGAGCGGCAGGGCCGGATCATCGACTTCGACGCGTCGGGCTCGATGGAGAAGAAGAAGCAGGAGGGCTACTTCTGATGGCCCACGCTTCAGATTTGATTGCCACCGACATCGACGAGTACCTGACGTCGCATCAGTACAAGAGCCTGCTGCGGTTCATCACGTGCGGCAGCGTCGACGACGGCAAGAGCACGTTGATCGGACGGCTGCTGTACGAATCGCATCTCGTTTTCGAAGACCACCTGGCGCAGCTCGCCGCCGACTCGGCCAAGGTCGGCACCCAGGGCACCGACCTCGACTTCGCCCTCCTCCTCGACGGTCTCACCGCCGAGCGCGAGCAGGGCATCACGATCGACGTCGCCTATCGCTTCTTCTCGACCGAGCGGCGCAAGTTCATCGTTGCCGACACGCCCGGTCACGAGCAGTACACGCGCAACATGGTCACCGGTGCGTCGACGGCCGACGCCGCGGTGCTGATGGTCGATGCGCGCAAGGGTGTTCTGACCCAGACGCGTCGCCACAGCTACCTCGTGTCGCTGCTCGGCATCAAGCACGTTGCGGTCGCGGTCAACAAGATGGACCTGGTCGACTATTCGCACGAGATCTACGACGCGATCTGTGCCGAGTTCCTCGACTTCGCCGGCCGCATCGGGATCGACCACGTGACGTTCATCCCCGTGTCGGCGCTGAAGGGCGACAACATCACCGAACCGAGCGGGCACACGCCGTGGTACCACGGGCCGACGCTGATGGGCCATCTCGAGACCGTCCCGGTCGACGACGAGGCGACGTCGTCGCCGTTCCGGATGCCGGTGCAGTGGGTCAACCGTCCCAGTCACGACTTCCGAGGGTTCTCGGGGCGCGTCGTCGGTGGCACCGTCAAGCCGGGCGACCCGGTGCGAGTGCTCCCGGCGGGCACGACGAGCACGGTCGAGCGCATCGTCACGATGGACGGCGATCTCCACGAGGCAGTCGCCGGCCAGTCGGTCACGCTCACCCTGTCCGACGAGATCGATGCGAGTCGTGGCGACCTGATCTGCGCGGCCGATTCGCCGGCCGAGGTCGCCGATCAGTTCGAGGCGCACGTCGTGTGGATGCACGAGGACGAGATGCTGCCGGGCCGCCCGTACCTGATGAAGATCGGGACGCGCACCGTCGGTGTCACGATCGCCCATCCGAAGTACCGCGTCGACGTGAACACGCTCGACCACCTCGCCGCGCACACGCTCGCGCTCAACGAGATCGGGGTCTGCAACCTCAGCCTCGACCGGGCGATCCCGTTCGACCCGTATTCCACCAATCGCGACACCGGTGGGTTCGTCATCATCGACAAGCTGACGCAGAACACCGTCGGCGCCGGCCTGCTGCACTTCGCACTGCGGCGGTCGCACAACATCCACTGGCAGGACGTGCGCGTCGACAAGGGCGCCCGCGCCGAGCTGAACGGGCAGCAGCCCGGCGTCGTGTGGTTCACCGGCCTGTCCGGATCGGGCAAGTCGACGATCGCCGACATCGTCGAGGCGAAGTTGCATGCCGACGGCGTGCGCACCTACCTCCTCGACGGCGACAACGTCCGCCACGGCCTGAACCGCGACCTCGGGTTCACCGACGCCGACCGCGTCGAGAACATCCGCCGGATTGCCGAGGTGTCGGCGCTGATGGTCGATGCCGGCATCGTCGTGGTCGTGTCGTTCATCTCGCCGTTCCGGGCCGAGCGGCAGCTGGCGCGGGACCGCGTCGAGGACGGCGAGTTCATCGAGGTGCACGTCGACACCCCACTCGAGGTGGCCGAGGAGCGTGACCCGAAGGGCCTGTACGCCAAGGCGCGGGCGGGCGAGCTGGCGAACTTCACGGGGATCGACTCGCCGTACGAGCCGCCGGAGGCGCCCGAGGTCCGTGTCAATACGTCGGTGATGTCGGCCGAGGGGGCCGCCGAAGCAGTGGTCGAAGCTCTGCGGATGCGGGGGATCATCGGCTGATCAGTCGTTCCGACAAGAGATCCTCCACCAGCAGGTCTGGTGATCGTGACTTGCTCGGAGCACAAGCTTCCGGATCCCGTCCGGCCGTGGCGCGGCGTCGCGGCGATGCCATGATGGCGAGAAGCCCATCCCAACGAGGAGTCCACAATGAGTGTCACCAAGATCATCGAGGTCGTCGGCCGGTCATCGGAGAGTTCTGACGCTGCTGTCAAGAACGCGCTCGCTGAGGCAGGCAGGAATCTGCGCGATGTGAAGGCGCTCGACGTCGTGTCGATCGGCCTGCGAGGCGACAACCTCGACGAGTGGGGTGCGCTCGTACGCATCTCCTTCCTGGTCGACAACGTCGGCGATTGACCGCGACGCGCCCACTCCCGACACCAGGTCCTTGCCACGAGCTGAATCGCTGCGAGGCAACCCGACCTCGGGCGGGTGAACGGTGGGTGGGGGCGTCGCCGACGGCTCAGTCCGACGGGCCGGTGACGGAGCGTCTCATCATCGGCTTGTGCGGCGCACGACGCTGGACCTCCACGACGCTTCCACCCTGCTGGCGAACGAAGGAAGTCGCCGCCTTGGAAAGCACGGCGGTGAGGCCGCGTCGAAGCCGTCAACTCCCATCGCGCGTCCCCGAACGTTTGCGTCGCGCCGACGGATGGTCGCTGCGGATGCGGTCAGCCAGCGTCGACATGATGATCTCGTCGAGCGACGTGCCCGGCAGCGCCGACAACTCGGCGTGGGCGGCGTCCGGAAGATCGGTGGCGGCTCGGCTCGGCGCGAGGTGCGCCGCGAGCTCGGCGATGCTGTCGACGGTGACGTAGCCGTCCGCGCCGGCGGCGAACAGCCGCTTCACCGGGCCGGGGAGATCGATGTCGAACTCCCAGTCCTCGATCTCGACGACGACCAGACGGGCGTCCGGGTACGCCTCCTTCAAGGCGCGTATCGTCTGCGGGCTGCACGACGGCGCGAGCACGAGATCAGCGCGCTCGACCTGCTCACGGATGTCGACGACGCGGGCGCCGGTGAGCTGTGACCCCAGCCGGGCCCGGGCGGCCGGCGTCAGCGGGAGCGCCGCGACGACCACTCGCCGCTGATCGACCACATCGACACCGGAACCCATGCCCGCAGTCTCGCGCGCCGGTCAGGTGGCGGCGGAGAGTTCGAGGACGTCGGTCTCGGGGAACGCGCCGTACCAGCCGGTGATCGGCGTGCCGTCCGACTGGAACAGGATCGCCGCCGGTTGGCCGGACACGCCGAGCACCTGCCACGACTGGTACGAGCCGTCCCACAGCATCGTGAACGACTCGGTGCCGTACTTCTCGACGAAGTCCTCGGCCTGCCCGAGGCTGTCCTGCGTGCCGAGGCCGATCACTTCGACCTCCTGGAGATGATCACGAGCGAACTGCTCGACGTCGGGAGCCTCCCGACGGCACGTCGGTCAATGCGGTGCCCACATCCAGATCAGCACGGGCCGGTCGGCCGGGAAGACGTTGCGCAGGTTGACCCTGGTCTCGCGCCGCACGTCGTCGACGACGAGATCGGGCAGCACGTTCGTCGCGATGTCCGAGGGTGCCGCGAGCGCCTCCGCCAACTCTCGCCCGCCGATGACGGCCGCCGGTGGAGCCGGCGGTGGCTCGGTCACCGCCGGCTCGGTCACCGGGGGGTCGGTCGACGCGGGTGTCACCGGAGGGTCAGTTGCTGCGGCTGCGGTCACTGCGGGGTCGGTCACGTCCGGCTCGGCAACGACCGGCTCGGTCACCGCCGGTTGCGAAGCGGTATCGGCAGACGGGTCGGCGGCGGGCTCGGCCACCGCGGCATCGGTCGATGTCGGTTCCGGCGCGGGAGTCACGCCTGCTGTGTCGGCCGCAGGCGTCGCCGTCTCGCCGCATGCCGCGAGCAGCATCACGACCACCGCGAGGGCGGCGGCAGCGGAGCGGCGTCGGTCGATCACCGCCACATCATGGTGGCCGAAGGGTTCGGCAACTCGGCGCGTTCCACAAAGTTTCGCACTCGGCCCGGACGCGCACCGGGCCCCTCCGGAGAGGGGCCCGATGCGGAAGGTGGGTCGGGGGTCGAGGCCGACCAACCGGGGGTCAGACGTTCTCGGTCGCCACGTCGGGGCGGTCCTGAAGCATCGCTTCGGGGATCCTGTCCGGTGCGGAGACCTCGCCGTCCTTCTTGGTGTGCCAGATGAACGCCACACCCATTGCGGTGCAGACGACGCCCAGCCCGGCGAGCAGGGCGGCGACTCCGAGAGCGAGCTGCAGCGTGCTGTGCGTTGCCGCACCGACACCCAGCTCACCGACCAGTGCGTGGGCGGTTCCGCTCCAGGCACCCTCACGGGCGGGCCCGTCGAGGATGTCGGTCCGGGCGAAGCCGGTCCAGTAGCGGCCGTCGACCGGGACCATGTACGTTCCGGGCTCGAGCACTTGACCCTGGTAGGCCTCGACCACACCTTCATAGGTGCCGTCGGCGGCGAGCTTCTCCGACGCGATACCGGCCGCGATGTCATCAGCGGTCAGCGTCACGGCCTGTTCACCGTGCAACACGTGGAAGACGATCGTCGCCATCTGGAACATGTACTCGCTGGCGCTGTTGACCAGTGGGTCGTTCGGATCGAGATCCGAATCGACGACCGGGAAGTTCCAGTCATTTTCGAGCAACGACATGATCGCCTGGGCACCTTCGACGGTACCCCGGTCGACCAGCTGGCCGTCCTCGTTGTAGTTCAGCGTGACGTTCTGGGCTTCGCTGAAGGCCTGGAGCGAGCCGTACCCGCTCTGCACCTTGCTGTATGCAACCCCTGCGCCGACGAAGTATCCAAGGCCGACGACGATCAGGAACACGCCCAGCATTCCGAGTGGCTTCTTCAACATGACAACCCCCTTTCCGAGAGTTCTATCGTTCGTGATTCGTTTCACGAACTCGTCACCATCATCTGCCTGATCGCCGTCGACGGTTAGGGACTTAGGTCACCTTCGCCCTGGTGAAGGCGCTCGCTGCCTCCGATGCGGGGCAGCGCCGTACGCTCGTCCGGGTGGCCGTGATCCGTCGTCGAAAGCCGCGCACCGTGCGCGACGTGCTGAACGGGCTCGGGCTGTCCGCCGAGGCGATCGAGGAAGCGGAGCGGGCGGGGACCGATGAACTCCTGGCGATCGACGCCGTCGTCCTGCCCGAGCGGGGCAAGTTCACGCTCGAGGAACTCGCCGACAAGGTCGACGCCGACGTTGCGGTCATCCAGGCCTTCTGGCGCGCCCTCGGCTTCGTCGACGCCGTCGACGGCGAACGCTCGTTCAACAAGCGTGACGTCGCGATTCTGAAGTCGCTCGTGGAACTCACGGCGAGCGGCATCGTCAACCACGACGTCGCACTCCAGGTGGCGCGGGTCGTCGGCCTGTCGATGGCCCAGGTCGCCACCGCAGTGATGGACGCCGGAGCGGACCGTGCCGGACAACGTCGCGAGATCGCCGCGGGCGGCGACGCATCAGCGATCGCGGAATACGACGCGGGTTCACTGGCGGTTCGTGCGGGCGACCTGCTGCCGTTCATGACCGATGTCATCGACTACTCGTTCCGCCGCCACCTCCGTGCCGCCGCGCGCCGGCGGGTGGTGCTCGCGGACTCCGAAGGCGGTGAGACGCAGGTCGTCGGATTCGCCGACCTCGTCCGCTTCACCGAGCTGAGCCTGCAACTCGACGACCACGAACTCAACGAGTTGGTCGGCCGCTTCGACCGACTGGTCAATGCCGTCGTCGTCGGACAGGGCGGGCGGATCGTGAAGATGATCGGCGACGCGGCGATGTTCGCGGTCGTCGGTCCGGTGCAGGCCGGGCTCGTGGCGCTGGAATTGTCCGAGGCCGTCGCCCGCGACGAGCAGATGGGCGGGCTGCGGATCGGGATGGCGAGCGGGCCCGCGCTCGCGCGTGACGGCGATCTCTACGGCCCGGTCGTCAACGTCGCCAGCCGGCTCGGCACGATCGGACGGGCCGGTGCGGTCAACGTCAGCCAGAGCCTGCGTGACGCGATTGCGGCGGACCCGCGGTTCTCACTGCGCAGCCTCGGCGAACGTCGGCTGCGCCACATCGGCGACGTCCGGGTGTACCGCCTCCGCCCCGGCCCCGCCTGGACCACGACCAACGCGTGAGGTCATTGCGCACCACGTGCGCAACATCCTCACGCGATCGGGAGCTGCATCGGCGGGACGGACGAGCGTCAGGAACGCAGCGCGTTGCGCCAGTCCCAGCCGCCGAGATCGATCGTCGAGTTCCACCCTGCGGCCTGCTCGTATGCCCACGTCGCCCACTCCGCGACCATCCGGTGGTGGTCCAGTTGAAAGCGCAGTCCGAGCGCGTTGATCTGAAGTCGGCGGGAGAACTCGTAGGCCGGCTCGTCGAGGGCTTCAGCCATGCCCCACAGCACCGTGAGTTTCTCCTCGGCCTCGGCGCGCATCCCCTCGAGCGTGGCGAGCAGGTCGTCGAGCGATCCACCGTCGGCGAAGAACACCCGGACGAGGGCTTCGGACTCCAGCTTCATCGGTGCCGAATCCGCGCCGAGCCATTCGGCGAGGGCGGTACGGCCGGCAGGCGTGATGCTGTACATCGTGCGCCGTCGCCGCCCGACCATCTCATTGGCCGACGAGGCGTACCCCCGCTCGACGAGCCGCCGGGCCTCGTCGTAGATCTTGCGCTCCGTGCGGGGCCAGAACCAGCCGAGGCTGCGCTGCACCTGCTGGGCGAGTTCGTACGTGCTCCACGACCGCACCGACAGCAGGCCGATCACGGCATAGCCTGTCCCACTGAGTGCGCTCACCGGATAATGTTGACATACTGCCAATGGCAGTGCCTAAGCTGACGCAGATGCCACGCCGACAGCGGACGCGCCTGGACGCCGGTTGCGAGCGTGGCCACCCGACACTGCGGGAGGAATGGATGCAGTCAGAGACGACACGGATGCTGGTCACCGTGGCGCACCCGGATGACGAGACATTCGGATGCGGGTCGCTCCTCGCGCACGCCGCAGCGCACGGCGTCCAGACGATGGTCGTCTGCGCCACCCGCGGCGAGGCCGGCTCACCGGCACCCGGGACCCAGCTCGACGTCGACCTCGCCGTCGTCCGCGAGGTCGAGCTCCGCGAGGCCGCAGCACTGCTCGGCGTCGACCGGGTCCGGCTACTCGGGTACACCGATTCGGGGATGGATGGCGAGCCGGCGCCGGGCACCCTCGCCGCGGCCGATGTCGAGGACGTCACCGTCGATCTGATCGGCATCATCGAGGACTTCCGCCCGCACGTCGTCGTCACCCTCGACGGCAGCGACGGCCATCGCGACCACGCTCAGATCCGCGACGCGACCGACTTCGCCGTGCGCTGGTCACGGTGGCGGACCGAGCGCTTCTACCTCCACTGTCTGCCCCAGCAGTTGATGCGTCAGTGGGTTTGCGAGTTGCAGGCGAAGCAGCCCGATGCGGCGCACCTCGCGCTCGGCGAGCTCGGCACGCCCAACGCCGACATCACCACGGTCATCGACACCTCCGACCTGCTCGACGTGCGCGAGCAGGCCATTGCCATCCACGCCTCGCAGACGTCGCCGTACGAGGTCATGGGCGCTGAACTGCGGCGCGAGTTCCTCGCCACCGAACGGTTGCGGCGGATCCGCCCCGAGTGGACCGGCGGCGGTGTCGAGCGGTCGCTCTTCGAGCCGGCGCTCGCTGTCCAGCGCTGATCGCGGCCGCGCCGTCCGGCGCCTGAGCAGACCAAACAGGTTTTTGGGAGTCTGACTCGCAGTTGTTGCGGATGCCTCGCTACGGTGAGCGCATGCCGACCGATGACTCGACCATCGACTCCGTCGACGATGCGCCGACCGACGGGCGTCGGGCACGGCGCGAGCGCAGCCGCGCCGCGGTGATCGACGCGGTCTTCGATGTCGTCAACGACGGCAAGGTGCCACCGACAGTCGAGGACGTCGCCGCCCGGGCCGGCGTGTCCGTCTCGTCGATCTTCCGCAACTTCGACGGCCTGCCCGACATGCAACGGCAGGCGTTCGACACCTTCCAGCACCGCTACCGGCACCTCCTGCAGGTGACCGTCGACCCACACGACCCCCGTGCCGACCGCATCAGCGAACTGGTGAAGGCCCGCATCGAGTTGTACGTCGCCGCGGGCCCGCTGATGCACATCGCGCGCCAGCGTGCCCTCGACTATCAGCCGATGGCCGACGGTGTGGGGCGGATGCGCTCGCGGTTGGCGGACCAGACCCGGCACGCGTTCGAGCCCGAAGTCCGTGCCTTGACACCGGCAGGAGCGGCCAACCTCGTGGCGCTGCTCGATGCGACGACGTCGCCGGAGGCGTTCGAGGTGATGGGCGCCACGCACGGTCGTACATCGCGTCAGATCGCCCGGACGTGGTCCGCCGCGATCGCGGCGCTGCTCGCCGACCGGACCCCCACGACGGAGGAACCCCGATGACCCGACCATCCCGATTCGACGGCACGATCGGCCGCACGGTCGCCGACTCCGCGGCCTGGTTCGACGAGCCACCGCATCCCGGTGCCGATGCCCCGAACGTCGTCGTCGTACTCCTCGACGACACCGGGTTCGCACAGTTCGGCTGCTACGGCTCGGACATCGACACGCCGAACGTCGACGCGCTCGCCGCCGGCGGCGTCCAGTTCACCAACTTCCACGTGACGCCGCTGTGCTCGCCGACCCGGGCGTCGCTGCTGACCGGTCGTTCGCAGCACGCCGTGGGGATGCGCGCCGTGTCGAACTTCCGCACCGGCTTCCCGAACCAGCTCGGTCACATCAGCAACCACGCGGCAACCGTCGCCGAGGTGCTGCGCGAGGAGGGCTACGCGACGTTCTGTGTCGGCAAGTGGCACCTTGCGCCGATGGAGCAGTGCTCGGCCGCGGGTCCGTTCGACCAGTGGCCGCTCGCCCGCGGCTTCGACCGCTTCTACGGCTTCCTCGAGGGCGAGACCGACCAGTTCCATCCCGAGTTGGTGTGTGACAACCACCCGATCGAACCACCCGCCGGCCCCGACGACGGCTACCACGTGTCCGAGGACCTCATCGACCAGCTCCTGAAGATGGTCTCCGACTCGAAGGGGGTCCGTCCCGACCGTCCGTTCTTCGCCTACGTGCCGTTCGGGGCGACGCATGCACCCCACCAGGCGCCGGCGGCCTACCTGGAGAAGTACCGCGGGAAGTACGACGAGGGATGGGACGTCGTGCGCCGACGGTGGTTCGAACGCCAGCTCGAACTGGGCGTCATCCCCGAGGGCACGCAGCTCGCGCCGCGCAACCCCGGTGTCGATGCCTGGGACGACCTTCCCGACAACCAGCAAGCGCTCGCGTGCCGCCTGCAGGAGGCGTTCGCGGCGTTCCTCGATCACACCGACGACCAGATCGGCCGGTTGGTCGACGGCTTGCGCGACATGGGCCACCTCGACGACACCGTCGTGATCGTGCTGGCGGACAACGGCGCGTCCCAGGAGGGCGGTCCGTTCGGCGTGATGCACGAGATGAAGTTCTTCAACGGGATCTTCGAGACGCCGGACGAGGCGATCGCCAAGATCGACGACATCGGCGGGCCGCACAGCCACACCAACTACCCGTGGGGGTGGGCGCAGTGCGGCAACTCCCCGTTCAAGTGGTACAAGCAGAACACCCACGAGGGTGGCGTCCACGTCCCGATGGTCGTCCACGCGCCCGGCCGCATCGCTGCCGAGCAGGCGGGCACGATGCGCGACCAGTTCGTCAATGTCGCCGACATCGTCCCGACGATCTACGACCTCGTCGGCATCGCGCCGCCCGATCAGTACCGCGGCATCGACCAACTCCCCGTCACCGGGCACTCGTTCGCCGACATCCTCGGTGACGCGGCTGCACCGGCCGCGAACACGTTGCAGTACTTCGAGATGGCGGGCAGCCGAGCGCTCGTCGCCGGCGACCGGTCGTCGTTGTGGAAGGCGGTGTGCAAGCACACCCAGGGCGCCGACTACGACACCGAGCCGTGGGAGCTGTACCACCTCACCGACGACTGGTCCGAGTGCAACGACCTCGCCGATCAGCAGCCCGACAAGCTCGCCGAGCTGATCGACCTCTGGTGGCAGGAAGCCGAGCGCCACGGCGTGCTCCCACTGGACGACCGGATGGTCGAGCTGTTCGGGGCCCACTTCCGCCCGAACTCGCCGCACCCGCCCGACCGGCGCTACGTCTACCGACCGCCGATGTCACCGATGCCGGGCCAGGCGTCCGCTGCGATCGGCGGCCGGGCGTTCGACCTGACGGCGCGAGTCACGCGTGCGGCGGGCGACGACGGCGTGCTCTATGCCACTGGCACCGAGAACTCGGGTGTGTCCGTCTTCGTCCAGAACGACCGGTTGGTCGTGGACTACAACGCATTCGACGAGCACGTGATCCTCGAATCCGACGTCGAGGTTCCATCCGGCGATGCAACGCTGGTGGCGAAGTTCCGCCGTGGCGCCGGCATGGCCGGGTCGATGTCGGTCGAGGTCGATGGTCGGCCCGCCGGCGCGGTCGACCTCCCGCTGTTCATGCGGATGATGTCCTCGGTCGGCCCGAGTGTCGGCTTCGACCACGGCTCGCCGGTCTCGAACCGGTACGACGCGCCGTTCCCGTTCGTCGGCACGCTCCACGAGGTCGTCATCCAACTCCTCAGCAAGCAGGACGTCGACGCCCTCGAGGCGGAGGCCGCAACCGAGATGAGCCGACAGTGATCACGATCACGCTCCTCGGCACCGGCAGCCCGATGCCGAGCCCGGATCGGGCCGGCCCCGCCACGCTGATCTCGGCGGGCGAAGGAGCGGCCGCCGAGCACTACCTCGTCGACGCCGGTCGCGGCGTGCTGATGCGGCTCGCGGCGGTCGGCCTCGGCGCGCCCAACCTTTCCGCCGTGCTGCTGACGCACCTCCACAGCGATCACATCACCGACCTCAACGACGTGATCACCACCCGCTGGGTGATGACGTTCGAGCCGACGCCGCTCACGATCGTCGGTCCCGTCGGCACACGCCAGGTCGTCGACCACATCGTCGCGTCGCTGGAACCGGACATCGGCTACCGCATCGACCATCACGAAGATCTGGCCTACGGGTTCACGAACATCGACGTCATCGAGGTGGAGACGGGCGAGATCGACCTCGGGGGCGCGGTGAAGGTCAGCTGCGCACCGACCGATCACAAGCCAGTTCATCCGACGGTCGCGTTCCGGTTCGACCATGGCGGCGCATCGATCGTCGCCGCCGGCGACACGGTTCCGTGCGCCGGCCTCGACGACCTCTGTGCCGGCGCGAACGCGTTGGTGCACACCGTGATCCGCAAGGACATCATCGCCAACGTGCCGATGCAACGGCTGCAGGACACGCTCGACTACCACTCGTCGCCCGAGGAAGCGGCGCAGACCGCAACCCGCGGCGGTGTCGACACGCTGGTGTACACCCACTACGTCCCCCCGATCCCCACCGGCGGCGACGGCGCCGACTGGAAGGCGCTCGGCGCCGAACACTTCGCCGGCACGATCGAGCTCGGCGACGACCTCCACCGCATCGAAGTCAAAGGAAGCTGACATGCAGACACTGCGCACACCGGACGAGCGGTTCGCCGACCTGCCCGACTACCCGTTCGCGCCGCACTACGCGGAGATCTCCGATCAGGAGGGCGGCACCATGCGTGTCCACTACCTCGACGAGGGACCGGCCGACGCCGCGCCGATCGTGCTGCTGCACGGCGAGCCGTCGTGGAGCTACCTGTACCGCAAGATGATCCCTGCGCTGGTCACGGCCGGGCACCGGTGCGTCGTCCCCGACGTCGTCGGGTTCGGCAAGAGCGACAAGCCGACCGAGCAGTCCGACTACACCTATGCCCGCCACGTCGCGTGGATGTCCGAGTTGCTCGTCGAGCATTTGGACCTGACCGATGCGACGTTCTTCGGGCAGGACTGGGGCGGCCTCGTCGGCCTGCGCGTCGTCGCCGACCACCCCGACCGATTTGCCCGCGTCGTCGTCGGCAACACCGGGTTGCCCACCGGCGCCGGCACGCCGAGCGACGCATTCATGGCGTGGCAGAAGTTCAGCCAGGAGACGCCGGTGTTCGACGTCGGCTTCCTGATCCAGAGCGCGACGACCACCGAGTTGTCGGAGGGCGAGGTCGCCGCATACGACGCGCCGTTCCCAGACGACACGTACAAGGCCGGCGCCAGGATCTTCCCGGCCCTCGTGCCGACCCGCGCCGACGATCCGGCGAGCGACGCCAACCGCGCCGCATGGGACGTCTTCAAGCAGTGGGAGAAGCCGTTCGTCTGCTGCTTCAGCGACAGCGACCCCGTCACCGCCGGCGGCGACGCCCCGTTCCTCGCGCTCGTCCCCGGCGCACAGGGCCAACCGCACGTGACGATCGAGGGCGCCGCGCACTTCTTCCAGGAGGACGCGGCGCCACAACTGGCCCAGCTCCTCATCGACGTGATCGGCTGATGTCGTGACCGACTGGCTCGATCTGTCGCGGCGGGCCGGCGTCGCGTCCCACCGTCTCGTGGGGTGGATCTACTGGGATCCGGTCGCGATCGAGCACTACACCGCGCTCGGCCCCGACGCGTTCGGCTACTACGTCGCCACGCGCGGCGCACCGCTCGCCGGCGCAGGCAACGATGCCGTCATCGCCGCGTTCTATTCGATCAACGCCGACTTCATCGCGATGAGCCTCGACAACTGCCGCGCTGCGACCACCTTCGAGGCGGCGGCAGCGGCACGCGATGCGGGCGTCGTCGCCGGTCTGCGGCAGTACGTCCCGGAGATCTGCGACGGGCTGGCCGAACTCGCCGAGCCGCTGTGGGCCGCCGCCGACTCGCTGCCGGTCAGCGGCCGGGTGTTCTTCGCGACGGTACGCAACTGGCCGCGTCCCGACGATCCGCTGCTGTCGGCATGGCACGCCGTCGACTGCATCCGTGAGTGGCGCGGTGACACCCACTGGGCGATCCATCTCGCCGAGGACGTCGGCCAGGTGGCATGCGGCATCCTCGACGGAGCGTGGCGCAACTACGACGACGACTGGCTGCCGCGCAGCCGCGGTGCCGACGACGAGGCGCTCGCCGCGGGCTACGCCGAGCTGGAACGACGCGGGCTCGCCACCGGTGGTGCCGTCGACGAGCGGGGTATCGCTTATCGGCAGGGCCTCGAAGATCGCCTCGACGAGCTGTCGGCCGTCGCGTGGCGATCACTCGGCGAACGACGCACCCAGGAGTTCCTCGATCTCGTCGAGCCGTTCGGTGAGCGACTCATCGCCCGCATCGACGAGACTGCGGGACCGAACTGGATGCCCGCGGGACGCGAACGGAGGGTCCGATGACAGAAGTCGAACGGCGCCGAACCGTCGCCGCGTCACCCGGAGCGGTCTGGACGCTGCTGGCCGACTACGGCGGCATCGTCGCCTGGGCCTCGAACGTCGACCACTCGTGCCTGCTGACCGACCAGGAGTCCGGCGTCGGCGCGGTGCGGCGCATCCAGTCGGGTCGCACAGCACTCGTCGAGACCGTCCGTTCGTGGGTGCCGGACGAGGAGCTGAGCTACGAGATCACCGGGCTGCCGAAGGTCGTGCGATCGGTCGTCAGCACCTGGCGCATCGTGCCGGACGACGCTGGCTCGATCGTCACGCTGACGAGCGCCATCGACGCCGGCCCGCGCCCGCCCCAACGGCTGATCGCCAAGATTGCCGGGCGCAAGCTGGCCGAGGCGGCCGACGAGATGCTCGCCGGCCTCGCCACCCACCTCGACTTCGACCGCTCCCCCGCAACGCGTGAGGAAACTGCGCACCAAGAGCGCAACAACCTCACGCGTTCGTCCGGGAACGAGGAGGAGACAACGCCATGACCAGTACCCACCGCCCCGACGTGATCATCTTGATGACCGACGAGGAACGCGCGGCGCCGCCGTACGAGTCGGCGGAGCTCACCGAGTGGCGTCGATCGACGCTGCCCGGTGCCGCCTGGTTCGACGATCACGCGATCAACTTCCGTCGCCACTACACGGGATCGCTCGCGTGCGTGCCGAGTCGTCCGACGCTCTTCACCGGCCAGTATCCCGACGTGCACGGGGTCACCCAGACCGACGGCCTCGGCAAGATGGCCGACGACAGCCGCATGCGGTGGTTGCCCTCTGGCGAGGTGCCGACGCTCGGCAACTGGTTCAGCGCCGCCGGGTACGACACGCACTACGACGGGAAGTGGCACATCTCCCATGCCGACCTCCACGACGACGAGGGTCGCCGGATCACCACAAACGACAGCGCCGGTGTCGTCGACGCGGACGCCGTCGCGCAGTACCTCGCCGCCGACCCCCTCGCCCCGTACGGATTCTCCGGCTGGGTCGGCCCCGAGCCGCACGGCGGCGCACTCGCCGACGCGGGCGTGCGGCGCGACCCGCTCATCGCAGCTCGCGTGACCGCGTGGCTGGAGGACCGCTACGCCCGGCGCCGGGCGGGTGACGACGATGCGCTGCGCCCGTTCCTGCTCGTTGCGAGCTTCGTCAACCCGCACGACATCGTGCTCTTTCCGCTGTGGGCCCGACGCGGCATGCCGTTCGAGCGCCCGTCGCCGCTCGATCCGCCACCGGTCGCCGCGGCGCCGACCGCCGACGAGGACCTTGCGTCCAAGCCCGCCGCACAGATCGCGTACCGCACGTCGTATCCGACCGCCTACGGGCCCGGCGTCGGCGCGGTGTACGGCAAGAAGTCGCAGGAGTACCGCGACCTCTACTACCGGCTGCACGCCGAAGTCGACGGGCCGCTCGACCAGGTGCGGCGGGCCGTCACCGACGGAGGGTCCGACCATGCCGTGATCGTCAGGACGTCCGATCACGGCGACCTCCTCGGCGCGCACGGCGGGCTGCACCAGAAGTGGTTCACGCTGTACGACGAGGCGACTCGGGTGCCGTTCTCGATCGCCCGGGTCGGGCCGGCGGCCACGTCGGGCACGACGGTCGACGACGCACCGACATCGCACGTCGACATCGTGCCGACGTTGCTCGCGGCCGCCGGGATCGACGAAACGGCGACTGCGACCACGCTTGCGGAGTCGTTCACCGAGGTCCACCCGCTACCGGGGACGAACCTGATGCCGGTCGTCGACGACGCAGCCGCCGCCGACCGCGATCGTGCGGTGTACCTGATGACCCGCGACAACATGCTCGAGGGCGACACCGCGGCGTCCGGCATGGCACGCCGGCTCGGCAGGACGTCGCCACCGCCGGCGCCCCTGCGCATCCAGTTGCCGGCCCATGTGGCAGCCAACTTCGAGGGCGTCGTGACACGTGTTGCGGCGGCCGACGGCGGCGGGGATCACCTGTGGAAGTTGGTCCGCACGTTCGACGACCCCGCCACCTGGACCGAGCCGGGCGTCCGCCACCTTGCCGCCAACGGCCCGGCCGGCAACGAGTACCGCAGCACCGCCCTGCCCGACCAGTGGGAGCTGTACGACCTCGACGCCGATTCGATCGAAGCTGCCAACCGCTGGCACGACCCCGCCGCGGCCGGCGTCCTCGAGCACCTGCGTGGGGTGCTGAAGGATGAGCGCTCCCGGTCGGTACCCGAACGCAACAATCCGTGGCCGTACGCCACCCACCGGCCGAGAGGAGGCCCCGTGACGAAGCAACCCCCACCACCCGCGCGTCTGCTGCGCAAGGCACTGCAGAAGCTCGGGATGCATCCCGGGGATCCGGACGCCACCGAGTTCGACCTCACCGGCCGGCGCGCGCTCGTCGTCGCCACCAACACCGCCGTGCTCGCCATCGGGAAGCCGACCGGGGTCTTCGCCAGCGAGATGACGGTGCCGTACTACGCGTTCCTCGACGCCGGGATGGACGTCGACGTCGCCAGCCCGCTCGGCGGTGTCATCCCGGTCGACCCGCAATCGCTGAAGCCGGTGATCCGGTCAGCTGACGACGACCGGTTCCTCGCCGACGACGAGCTGCAGGCCAAGGTCACCGACTCGCTCGCGATCGCCGACCTGGACATGGCGGACTACGACATCGTGTTCCTCGCCGGCGGCTGGGGGGCAGCATTCGACTTCGGCTTCTCGGACGACCTCGCCGACAAGATGACCGAGGCGAATGCGGCGGGCAAGATCATCGGTGGGGTGTGCCACGGCCCGCTCGGCCTGCGCAACGCGAAGGCGGCCGACGGCGCGCCGCTCGTCGCCGGCCGCAAGATCTCTGCCGTCACCGACAAGCAGGTCTCCGAACTCGGCATCGGCGACTCGACCCCGCACCATCCCGAGACCGAGCTGCGCGCGATGGGTGCACAGTTCGAGAGTGCCACGAAGTTCCGCGATCCGCTCGCCAATCACTGGGTCGTCGACGGCAATCTCGTCACCGGTCAGAACCAGAATGCGGCCCCGATGGTCGCCCGCGAGATGCTGCAACTGCTCACCCAGTCGAACGCGTGAGGTTGTTGCGCATCGGGTGCGCAATTTCCTCACGCGTTGCCGGGGGCGGGGACGGCGGTGGGGGCCGGGTCGGTCACACGGAGACGACGAGGTCGTCGCGGGCGCCGAACACGTCGAGGTCGGGGGCGTAGCGGTCGATCGCCGCGACGAGCAACTCGTCGATCGTGTCGTCGTCGTTCAGCGGATCGTGGTGAAACGCCGCGAGGCGACGGGCACCCACGTGGAGCGCGAACTCGCACGCGTGGTCGAGTGTCGCGTGGCCCCAACCGGCTCGCGTGAGGTACTGGTCGCGGGTGAACTGGGCGTCGTGGATCAACAAATCGGCATCGCGTGCGAGGCGGAATCCCGACGTCCACGTCGGGTCGGGCGGAAACACCTGGTGACCGAGTGCCGGGTCGTGATCAGACAGGTAGGTGAGCGTCGATGCGCGGTCGGTCAGGCGGTAGCCGACCGTGAGGCCCGGGTGGCAGACGAACTCGCAGTCGACGTGGATGCCGGGCACGTCGAACGAAGCGTTGGCGACGTCGTGCAGGTGGAGGTCGCATGGCAGCTCGTGGAGACGAACCGGGAACAGCGGTGGCGACAGGTAGCGCTGCAACCGCTGGCGCAAGCTCTGGCGGACCGTCGACGGCCCCCACAGGTGGACCTCCAGGCCGGGCCGGAACAGCGCACCGCAGAACCCGAGACCCTGGATGTGGTCCATGTGGAGATGGCTCAACATGATGTCGACCCGTCGCGTTGCCGCGTCGATCGAGCCGCCGAAGCGGCGGATGCCGGTGCCGGCGTCCAGGACGACGATGTGCTCGGGGTCACCGTCACCGGCGCGCACCTCGACGCACGACGTGTCACCGCCGTATCGCATCGTCGCCGGGCCCGGCGTGGCGATCGAACCCCGGGTACCCCAGAACTGCACGATCACCCGGGTTGCTCCCAGAAGATCGCGAAGATGCCCTGGAACTCGCCGCTCTGACTCAGCAACGGGATGGCGGTGATCTCCACCTCGCGTCCGTCGCCCAGTGCCGCCAGCCGCAGCCGGGCGTGGCTCGGCCGCCGTTCCCTGACCGCGATCAGCAGTGGCCGTTCCTCGGCGGCGAGCGGCCGGCCGTCGGCGTCGACCGGCTGTACCCGCTGCGACCAGTCGTCGTAGGGCAGTGCACCGAACTCCTCGAAACGCACGCCGATCACCTGCTCGGCCGGTTCGTTGTAGAACGCGAGGCTTCCGTCGGCGTCGATCAGCACGACCGGAAATGCAAGGTGTTCCGCGAGCTGGCGGGCGAGGATCATCTCGAGTGGCTGCTGCCCCATCCCACTTGTCTAGCTGTGCGCCGGCCGGCATCGCGACACTCGCCCCGCCGGCAGGTGTGGCGGAGCCGCCGTTCTCGGCGGCGTCGCGGCTCGGCTACAACTACACCACGCATCCACGGACCGCATCGACAAACTGGAGCTCCGCATGAAGGCCGCCGTTCTCAACTCCGTCCCGGGCCAACTCGACATCGAGGAAATCGCCATCGGCGAGCCCGGCCCGCGCGAGGTGCTGATCCGCACGGCGGCGGCGGGCATCTGCCACAGCGACCTGCGGTTCATGGAGGGCTCGTATCCGCAGCCGTGCCCGGCGGTGCTCGGCCACGAGTCCGCCGGTGTCGTCGAGGCCGTCGGCTCGATGGTCCACTACGTCCAACCGGGCGACCACGTGATCACCTGCCTGTCGGCGTTCTGCGGCCACTGTTCCCAGTGCACCGACGGGCATCTGACGCGGTGCGAGAACAAGGCGACCGAGTTGGTCCGGCAACCTGGCGAGCCACCGCGCCTCAGCCGCGGCGACGGCGAGCCGGTCAACCAGTTCCTCCACCTGTCGTCGTTCGCCGAGCAGATGCTGGTCCACGAGCAGGCGATCGTGAAGATCGAGAAGGACATGCCGCTCGACCGGGCTGCGCTGATCGGCTGCGGTGTTACGACCGGGCTGGGTGCCGTGTTCCGCACGGCGCGGGTCGCCCCCGGCGAGTCGGTGGCCGTGATCGGGTGCGGTGGTATCGGCCTGTCGGCGATCCAGGGTGCGCGGATCGCCGGCGCCAACAAGGTGATCGCCGTCGACGTGGTCGGGTCGAAGCTCGAGCTCGCGCAGGAGCTCGGCGCGACGCACGTCGTCGACGCGGGCGCGACCGACTCGATCGCGGCGGTGCGCGAGCTGACCGGTGGTGGTGTGCATCATTCGTTCGAGGCGGTCGGGATGAAGCAGACGGCCGAAGACGCGTTTGCGATGTTGCGCAACGGCGGCCAGGCGACGGTGATCGGGCTCATCCCGGTCGGCACGAAGGTCGAGGTCCACGGCGTCGAGTTGGTGAACGAGAAGAAGCTCACCGGTTCGAACATGGGCTCGAACCAGTTCCGTACCGACATGCCGCGGTTCGTCGAGATGTACCTCGACGGACGCTTGAAGCTCGACGAGATGGTGTCGAAGACGATCTCCCTCGAACAGATCAACGACGGCTTCGACGACATGCAGTCGGGCACCGTCGCTCGCAGCGTCGTGATCTTCGACTGAGTGACGGTGTCAGGCAGGGGTCAGGCAGGTGTCTGACCCCTACTGCTAGTTGGACTCGCAAATGTTCGGCGGCGGCGAGTACGATGGGCAGATGAGCGAGACCGATTCGATCCATCCCCGCTACGGCACCGTCGACCGTGAGTACGCGATGCGGCTCGCAACGGCCTCGCCCGACGACGACGGACCGGTGTGGATGGTCAACCTGATGAAGTATCGGGACGTCGCGGACTACGCCGACGGGCGCGACGCGGCGATCAGCGGGCAAGAGGCCGACGACCTGTACACCCCGCTCGAATCGCTCGGTGCGATCGGTGCCGACATCGTGTTCGCCGGTGAGGTCGAGCAACAGTTGCTCGGCGCGGCCCCGATCTGGGACCGCGTCGCCGTCGTCAAGTACCCGACGCGGCGCTCATTCATCGAGATGCAGCAGCGTCCCGATTTCCAGACGGCGCACCATCACAAGGACGCCGGGATGGAGCAGACGATCGTGATGGGCTGCCAACCGATGCCGCACGTCGACGCGCCGGCCGGCTTCGAGCCGGTCGATCGGGCGGACGTGCCCCACCCCTCGACACCCGAGGACGGCCCGGTGATGGTGGTCCACGTCCTGAGTTTCGTCGACGCCGACGACGCGGCGATCAGCCCCGAGGACATGGACGACTACAGCCGCGCCGCGGCGGTCGTCGCCGTGAAGCACGGCGCGCGTGTCGCCGGCTGGTTCGCGGTCGAGGGCACGATCGTCGGCGATGGCCGCGTGTGGCATCAGGTGCGGTTCAACGAGTTCCCCAGCAAGCAGTCGTTCATGGCGGTGGTCGCCGACCCCGACCGCCTCGCCGCCCAGCAACAGCATCGCGAGGCGGCGATCGCGGACACGTACACGATGATCGTGCGGCCGGCGATCGACGAGATCGAGGCGTCGGTCTCCACCTGACTCGCCTTCCGCCTCCATCTCCCTGACTGCCAGACTGCTCCGATGGCTGACACGTACAGGGCGCTGGTCGTCCGCGAGACCGACGAGGGTGAGCGGAAGGGGCAAGCCGCTGCGATCGAGGAGTTGACCGACGCCGATCTCCCCGACGGCGATGTCGTCGTCGACATCGACTACTCGTCGTTGAACTACAAGGACGGCATGGCGCTGACCGGGAAGGGCCGCATCATCCGGTCGTTCCCGATGGTGCCCGGCGTGGACTTCGCGGGCAGCGTCGTGTCGTCCGAGTCCGATCGCTTCGGCGCGGGCGACCCGGTGATCCTCACGGGCTGGGGTGTCGGCGAGCGGTACTGGGGCGGCTACGCCCAGCGACAGCGGGTCCGGTCCGAGTGGCTGGTCCGTCGCCCGGACGGCATGTCCAGCCTCCAGGCGATGGGGATCGGCACCGCCGGGCTGACGGCGATGATGTGCGTGATCGGCCTGGAGGAGGGCGGCGTCACGCCGGAGAGCGGGCCGGTCGTGGTGACCGGTGCGGCCGGCGGCGTCGGCAGTGTCGCGGTGGCGATCCTGTCGACGCTCGGCTTTGAAGTGACGGCGGTGACCGGTCGGGCGGAGCAACACGAGTACCTGCGCTCGCTCGGTGCGACCGACTTCCGCAGCCGCGAGGAGATGAGCGAACCACCGAAGCCGCTCGAATCCGAGACGTGGGCCGGAGCGGTCGACACCGTCGGGTCGACGATGCTCGCCAAGGTGCTCGCGCAGACGAAGTACCTGGGTGTCGTCACGGCGTGCGGGCTGGCCGGCGGCGTCGACCTGCCGAGCACCGTGATGCCGTTCATCCTGCGCGGGGTGCGATTGCAGGGCATCGACTCGGTGATGGCGCCGATCGCGGCACGGGACGCGGCATGGGCCAGGCTCACGACCGACCTCCCCCCGGGCCTGCTCGACGAGATGACCGAGATCGTGCCGATGAGCGAGATCCTCGAGCGCGGCCCGGCGATCATGGCCGGTCAGGTCCGGGGCCGGGTCGTCGTGGACCCCAACGCGTGAGCGTTACACCCGGTGCCAGGCACCGGGTGTGACGCTTCAACGATCGGCGGGCACGCGACGGACCCGATCGGCCCGTGCCGATCGGGTCCATTCACGGGGCATGTGGCCTGGTCAGCACGGCCGCAACAATCCGGCCGCACCGGGTGCCAGGGCACCGAGGTTGTCACTCACCCCTGGTAGTAGCCGTCCGGCAGACCCGGCTGGAGGACTCTGCCGTCGTCGCTCGGCGTCGCGGCGTCAGTCGCCTGCCAGTAGCCGTCCGGCAGACCCGGCTGTGGAATCTGACCGGTGCCGACCGAGCCGGTCGCAACCGGCGTCAGCGCCGCTACGGGAGCCAAGGTGTTGGATCCCGGTCCCGCCGTGGGTGTCAGCCACGGTGTGAACGGCTGGTTGGCGGCCAGCGCCTGGTCGATCGCGTCCTGGACCAGCTGGTACGAGCTGGCCGGCGTGGGGGCGTTCGCCTCCAGGTCGAGGACAGCCCGGCCGAGGGTGTCGGGCTGGTTGGCCGCGAGTGCCTCGTCGATGGACTCCTGCACCAGCTGCTGCGAGCTGACGTCCTGGGTGGCGACGTCGGTGCCCTCGTCATACACGAACATCGTGTAGCCGAGGACCCCGCCGCCGGCGATCAGGGCGAACGCTCCGAGCCAACGCAGCCAGCGGATCCCGCTCGCTGCCCTGGGAGTCTCGGTCGTGCGACGATGGTGCTCTCGGACCTCGTGCGATTCCGGAACCTCGTGTACGCGCTCGGAACCCTCGTGGGGGATGTGCAGTCGGTCGAGCAGCTTCGACATGATGTGCTCCTTTCTCTCTCGCTCTCTCTTGCGACTCCATCGTCCTCCCGCACCGGTGGGCGGCGCCGCGACGGCCGGTGGGGTCTCCATGGCCGATGATCAGGGACCTCCTGCTCTGGACGTGGACGCCGCGTGGAGGACACTGGAAGCAGAGACGAGACGTCGACTCAATGGACAGGGCGATGGACGACACGACCAGATCGGTACGCGTGCTGGGCCCGATCGATGTGGTGACGCCGTGCGGCAGCGCATCGGTCGGCGGGAAGCAATCGCGCTCGTTGTTGGGTGCACTCGTGATGTCGGCAGGGCACGCCGTCCCGACCGACCACCTCTGCGCCGTGCTGTGGGGTGACGACCCGCCGCCCTCAGCGGACAACACGCTGCAGTCGTACATCTCCGGGCTGCGGCACGTGTTGGGTCCGGGCGTGATCGTGCGCACTGATCACTCCTACGAACTCGACGTCGAGGAGGTGGAGATCGACGCGGTGCGATTCGAGGAACTGCTCGCGCGCGCTACGGAGGCGCGCGACGATCCGGCGACGTCGCACCGGCTCAGCCGCGAGGCCCTGCGCCTGTGGCGGGGCCGTCCGTTCGGTGACCTCGCCGACGCTGAGGCATTCCACCTCGAGGCCTACCGGTTGGACGAGCTGCGCCTCGCCGCGATGGAGCTGATGCTCGAGGCCGATCTCGCGCTCGGACGGCACGAACTGGTGGTCGGCGAATTGGAAAGCGCGGTCGAGGAGCATCCGTATCGCGAGCGACTGTGGCTGCTGCTGATCGAAGCGCTCGCCCTCGACGACCGTCGCGTGGAGGCGCTGCGCGCGGTCGCCCGGCTGCGCACGATCCTGCGCGACGTCGGCATCGACGTGTGCGACGACGTCAGCGCGCTCGAGCACCGCATCCTCGACGGCGACGTCACATCTGGTGCCAGGCACCGGATGTGACGTCAGCGCAGGGTGCGTTCGAACAGGGCGATCGTCTTGTCCCAGCTGGTGTCGGACGCGACCTGGTGGTACGCGGGCGCGCCGGGCCACGTGTAGCCGTGGTCGGCGCCGGGGAACGTCTCGATCTCGACGTGGTCGAGCGGCGCCACCGCGTCGAAGAAGGGCCGGTGCATCGCGATCGACTGCACCTGGTCGGCCTCGCCGATGCCGATGTACAGCGGCGACGTGATCTCGCTCGCCGAACGGTGCGGCGAGTCCGGCGCGTCGTCCGCGAGGAACGACGGGTGCCACATCGCACCGGCCGCGATGCGATCCGGCAGCCGGACCATCGCCCGCGCCACCGCCCGCGCTCCCATGCAGAAACCGATCACGCCGACCTTCGTGTCGTCGCCGACACCGACCGCGGCGAGCGCGTCGTCGACGTCCTGCTGGATCCCGGCGTCGGTGACCGAACGCAGCCACCCCATCATCATCGGGCCGTACGTGTCCCGGTCGGCGGCCATCTGTTCGGGCTCGACGCCGAGCAGGCGACCCTGACGGTGGTACAGGTCCGGCGTGATCACCCGGTAGCCGGCTCCGGCGAGCTTGCGCATGAAGTCGTGCGTCGCGGTGCGGATGCCGGGACCGTCGTGGAAGATGACGACGGTCGGCCGGTCTACGGATTCGGCGGGTTGCTTGACGAGCACGGCCATCTCGCCGTTGCCGGTCGGTGCGTCGATGATCTCTTCGCTGAGGTCCATCTCCGGAATCTACGACGCCTGATCAGATGCGCTCGAAGTAGCGCCGGCGCTCCCAGTCGGTGACCGCCGCGTCGTACGCCGTGCACTCGGTCGAGAAGAAGTGCGCGTAGTGGTCGACGACGTCGTCACCGAGCAGACGCCGAGCATCTGCGCTGTCGGCGAACGTGTCGGTCGCGGCGGCCAACGTCGTCGGCAGCGGCGGGACGCCCGCGGCGTAGCCGTCGCCGACGTGTTCGGGCGGCGGCTCGATCTCGTTGCGGATGCCGTCGAGCCCGCTCGCCAGCGCCGCCGCGAACGCGAGATAGGGGTTGGTGTCGGCACCGGGCAGGCGGCACTCGATGCGCAGGCTCTGCCCGCTCCCGACGATCCGGAACCCGGTGGTGCGGTTGTCGTGCGACCATGCCAGCCCGGTCGGCGCCCACGACTGATGCCGGTACCGCTTGTAGCTGTTGATCGTCGGCGCATACAGCGGCATCAGGTGCGGCACGTGATGCATCCAGCCGCCGAGGAACCACCGGAACTCGTCGGTCGGCCGGCCGTCGCCGTCGACGAACGCGCTGACGAACACGCTCGCGCCGCCCCGCTCCCCGAAATCTGACGCACTCGGCCCGCTCCGCGGGCCGACATCGCCAGATTTCGGGGAATGCGAGAGGCTGATGTGCAGATGGCAGCTGCTGCCGGGCTGGGTGGCGTCCGGCTTGGCCATGAACGAGACGCTGACGCCCTGGGCCTCGGCCAACTCCTTCATCGCCTCTTTCATCACCACGTGCCGGTCGGCCATGTCGAGCACCTCGGCGTAGCGAACATTGATCTCGTGCTGGCCGATCGCCGCCTCACCCTTCGAGCTCTCGACGGGGATCTCCGAGCGGTCGAGCGTCCGCCGCGCCTCGCCCACATAGTCCTCGACGCGCGCGCCCTGGAACAGGTGGTAGTCCTCGACGTACCAGCCGGCCGACTCGAGGTCGCGGTATCCCTTCGCATGCGCCGCCCGGTAGCTGTCGCGATAGATGAAGAACTCCAGCTCGCTCGCGCCCATCGCGGTGAGCCCGAGTTCGGCGGCGGCTGCGGTCTCGCGCGCGAGGATCGAACGCGGTGCGATCGCGACGGGCTCGTGCGTCGAGTTGTCGTGCGCGTCGCACAGCATGATCGCGGCACCCTCGGTCCACCCGCAGCGGCGGATCGTGGCGAGGTCGGGTGCCATGTGGAAGTCGCCGTACCCGCGTTCCCAGTTGGCGTACGCGTACCCCTCGACCGGTTCCATCTCCATGTCGACCGTGAACAGGTAGTCGCAGGCATGCGTGCCGGCCCTCAGCCCGGAGTCGAGGAAGAACCGACCGTCGAGTCGCTTGCCCATCAGCCGTCCGACGTGGTCGGGGAATGCGAGCACGACGGTGTCGATCGTGCCGCCCTCGATCTCGGCGCGCAGTTCGTCGGGCGACATCTACGGCTCGACGATCGCGAAGTTGCTCTGGAATGCGTCGAGGTTGCCGAAGATCGTCAGCAGTTCGTCGACATCGCCGTCGAGCCGGATCTCGCCTGCGCCGGCGGCGTCCGCGAATGTCGTGGCGCCGGACAGCAGCCGGCCGAGGAGGTCTTTCGTCAGCGTCACCGTGACTGCGGCGTCGGGGTCGTGGCGTCCGCGGACGTGGTGCAGCGCCTGGTTCTCCAAGGACAGCACCCACTGTTCGTCGACATCGGTGAAGGTCCAGTTCGTGACGGCGTGCTCGCCGGCGACGTCCTCGGACTTGAGGCGGATCGCGATGGCGTCGAACACCATGTCGACGGTGAGCGCAGACATGAACCGTCCGCCGCCCTGGGCGGTCCGCTGGGACGGCGGTCCGTCGCGCAGTTCCTGGGCGCCGGTGAGATATGCGTTGCGCCACGTCGCCGACTCGGCCTGGTAGCCGAGCTGCTCGAGTGCGTCGGCCTGGAGGTCGCGCGCCGCCTGGTTCGACGGCTCCGCGAACACGAGGTGGTTGACCACCTCGGCGACCCAGCGGTAGTCGCCCTCGTCGAATTTCTGGCGGGCGTGGGCGAGCAGCGCGTCGGCGCCGCCGGCCAGCTCGACGTAGCGCTGCCCGGCCTCGGTCGGCGGCAACGCCCACAGCCGGGCGGGGTTGCCGTCATACCAGCCGAGGTAGCGCTGGTAGATCGCTTTGGCGTTGTGGACGAGCGCGCCGTAGTAGCCGCGGGTGTGGATCTGGTCGGTGAATGCGGGCGGCAGGGTGAGCTGCTCGGAGATCTCGGTCGGCGTGAGGCCGTGGTTCGCGAGGCGCATCGTCTGGTCGTGCATCCAGCGATACAGGTCGCGCTGCTTGCGGAGGAACGTGTCGACGTCGCCGCGGCCCCATTGCGGCCAGTGGTGGCTGGCGAACATCAACTCGGTCGACGCACCGAACAGCTCGATCGCCTCGTTGATGTACTTCGACCACCCGAGCGAGTCGCGGGCCTGCGCGCCGCGGAGCGGGAGCAGGTTGTGCATGTTGTGCGAGCAGTTCTCCGCCATGCACAGCCAGCCGGTGTCGGGGAAGAAGAAGTTCATCTCCGCGGGCGCCTCGGCCTCGGGCGTGAGTTGGAACACGATGCGGATCCCGTCGACGACGAGTTCCTGGCCGGTCGCGGTGATTTCCTCGGTCGGGGCGATCAGCCCGGCCTGGGCCATCGGGACGGCCTTGCCGAGGCCGCAGTCGACGTGTTGGCGCGGGCCGGCCGGCAGCAGCGGCCCGAACTGATAGGTGGCGCGCCGCAGCATCGCCGGCCCGGCGATCACGTTCTCGAACACCGCTTCGCGGAGGAAGTGCTCGGGGGCGATGATCCGCACGTCGCCGGCTGCGACCGCCTCGTCGGTGGTCACGCCGCGCACGCCGCCGAAGTGGTCGGCGTGGCTGTGGGTGTAGATCACGGCTCGCACCGGTCGCTCGCCGAGCTGGGCGTTGGCGAGGTCGAGGCACGCCTTCGCGCACGCCTCGCTGGTCAGTGGGTCGATGATCACCCAACCGGTGTCACCGGCGAGGAAGCTGATGTTGGAGATGTCGTACCCGCGTGCCTGCCACAGGCCCGGTGCCACCTCGAACAGGCCATGGACTGCGTTCAGCCGGGCCTGGTGCCACAGGCTCGGGTTGACCGAATCGGGCGCCTCGACCGAGTCGCGCACGAAGTCGTGGCGAGAGACGTCCCAGACCGCCCGCCCGCCGTCCTCGATCAACCCGGTGGCGTGCGTCGAGATCAGGCCGCGGCTCGCACGGTCGGTGTCGGCCGGGTCGGCGACGAACGACGCTCCGGCTGCGGCGAGGAGGGCCCGGGTGTGCTCGGTGGGTGGTTTCGGCGTCGCGGGCATCCGAGCATTGTGACAGCTCCCCCCGCTGGGATCGCCAGCCGACCGACGATGCTGCCAGGGCCTCAACTAGCGTCGCGGCGATGACGGTTGGAGCGAACGCAATTCTCGGTTGCACGCTCGCCGGGCTGCTCGCGATCACCGCGTGCGCCGAAGGCGAGCGCCCGTCGGCGACCGGTGTCGTCGTCGGGTCCAGCACGACCAGCCCGCTGCAGTTCGAGGACGAGGGTGGCGGCGAGGTGACGACGACGGTCGAGCCGCCGACGACCGTGCCGCCAGAACCGCCGTCGACCGACAGCGCCGAGAACGGTCGGGTGTTCGACGAGGATCCGGCGCCGACCACGGTGCCGACCACCGAACCGCCGACGTCCGAACCGGCGCAGGAGTACGACTTCACGGCGGTCGCCCCGGTCGTCGAAGCGTTCGTCGACGAACGTGGCCTGAACGGCGCCGGTCTGATCATCGTCGATCGCGACGACGGCGTCGTGTACGAGGAGCAGTGGGGAGAGTTCACGCCCGACCGGATCTCGTTGATCGCCTCGTCGTCGAAGATGATCACCGCTGGTGTCCTGCTGCGTTTGCACGATGACGGCCTGCTCGACATCGACGCCCCCATCGCCGACGTCGTCGAGTGGGGCATCGCCAACCCCGACATCACCGCCGCACAGTTGCTGTCGAACAGCTCGGGCCTCGTCGGCCTCGGACCGGAGCCGGGCTACGCGCCGTACCTCTGCCAGTTCCTCGCGGCCGGCACGCTGCAGGCCTGCGCGGAGACGATCTTCACCACCCCGGACGACGACGCAGACCTGGTCGCCTCCGACACCGAGTTCCGTTACGGCGGCGCCCAGTGGCAGATCGCCGGGGCGGTCGCCGAAGCAGCCTCGGGCACGTCGTGGGACGAGCTGATCGAGGAGATCTACGTCGAGCCGTGTGGGCTGGACGCGCTCGGCTACAACAACCACTTCGCCCAGATCCCGGGGGGTTTCGAGTACCCGGTCGATTTTGCGGGTGACCCGGCGACGTTGATCGACACCGCCAACCCGAACATGGAAGGTGGTGCGTATGCCAGCCCGTCCGACTACGCCAAGCTGCTGCTGATGCAGCTGCGCGGCGGCACGTGTGGCGACAGTCAGGTGCTGTCGCAGGATGCGCTCGACCGGATGCACGGCGACCGGGTCGGCGCGGTGTACGGCGACGCTGCGCCGGGTACCGGGTACGGGATGGGGTGGTGGGTCGATCGCGAGAGCGGACGACTCACCGACCCCGGTGCGTATGGCAGCGTGCCGTGGCTGGATCTGGAGGAGGGGTACGGCGCGTACCTCGTGATCGAAGCGAATTCGGTGACCGGACTCGAACTCGCGACCCAGCTGTACGACATCGTCGAGACCGCCGTCACCGCCGGCTGACCTGCTGGTCAACGCTCGATTCGCCGGCTCGGTTCGCGTTGACAGCGTGAGCGGCAGCTGACAGGGTTGTTCGGGTCAGCCGCAGTCCTTGGAGGGGTGGATGGGCACGTTCGAGCGTTCACCGACGTCACGACGCCGACGCGCCCGGTCCGTGCTCTCGGTGCTCGCCGCAATGTCCATGGCCGGGACGTTGCTGGTGGCCGAGGCAGCGGCTGTGGCTGCGCCCGACGCGGTTGCGTCTCCGGCGCTGCCGCGACAGGCCGACGCCGACGACGCGCTGTCGAGGTTCGCGCACCTGACGACGCAGGAGACGCTGGTGTCGATCGCTCCGTTGCGCTTTGGTGAGACGCGACCGGGTGAGTCCACGTTCGACGGCCAGTCCGAGGGGACGGGTCGGCTGGCGGCGAACTCGGTGCATGTCGTCCAGATCAACGGACGGGGCCCGGTTCCGGCCAACGCGCTCGGCGTCGTCGTGAACGTCACAGCGGTCGACCCGGACGACATCGGTTACCTGACCGTGTGGGACTGCTCGGCGCCGCGCCCGCTGGCATCGTCGCTCAACTACAGCACCGGTGTCGACCTCGGCAACGAGATCGTCGCAGGTGTCTCCGCGGCGGGCGCGTTGTGCATCTACGTGTTGCGCAGCATGCATCTGGTGCTGGACGTGGTCGGGTACATCCCGGCCGCCAGCGACATCACCCCGATCGAGCCGGCTCGGTACGCGGAGTCGCGCCCTGGTGAGAAGACGTTCGACGGGTTGCACGAGGCGTTCGGACGACCGGCAGCCGGCGCGACCACGAAGATCCGTGTCGGTGGTCGCGGCGAGGTGCCGGCCGGGGTGGATGCGGTCGTCGCCAATCTCACTGCGGTGGGTCCGACAGCGACGTTCCACGCCAAGGCTCATGCATGTCTCAACCCGGTGCCGTTGTTCGCCACCGTCAACTACGTGCCGGGTGTCGACCGGGGCAACGAGATCCTGCTCGATGTCGACGGCAACGGCGACGTGTGCATCACGACGCCCGACAGTGTCGACTTCGTGCTCGACGTCGTCGCGTTCGTGCTGCCCGGCACCAACCTGAAGAGCATCACCCCGGCCCGCCTCTCCGAGTCGCGTGAGGAGTACACGACCGTCGACGGACAGTTCGAGGGCTTCGGCCGGATGACGGCCGGCGAGACGAAGAAGATCCGCGTCGGCGGCCGGGCGGGCATCCCCTCGAACGCTGCCGCCGGTGTGCTCAACGTGACGGGGGTGCAGCCCTCCGGTGCGGGCAACCTGGTCGTGCATCCGTGTGTCACGCCGCCGCCGACCGCCTCGTCGCTGAACTACGTCACCGGCGTCGACGGTGGTAACGAGCTGATCGTGATGCTCGACGGCAGCGGCGACGTCTGCGTGACGGTCAGTACCGACATCGACTTCGTCGTCGACGCGGTCGGTTACCTCGCGTTCGTGCCGGCCGCGCCCGATCAGGCGGACCTGTCGGTGACCAAGACCGCGAGCGCGGCCTCGGTGACGCCCGGCCAGGCGCTGACCTACACGGTCGTGGTGAGCAATGCCGGGCCGGCGACCGCGACCGGCGTGACGGTGATGGATGTGCTGCCGGCCGGCGTGACGTTCGTGTCCACCACCGGGTGCGGCGAGGATCCGGGTGGGGTACCCACGTGCACGCTCGGCACGATCGCCGCCGGTGCGTCAGCGCAGTACACGATCGACGTGACCGTCGATGCGGGGGCGTCCGGTGTGCTGACGAACGACGTCGCGGTGATGTCCGACCTGATCGACCCCGACGTGACGAACAACGTCGCCAGCGTCAGCACGAGCATGGCCGGGGGCACGATCACGATCGTCAAGACGACAGCCGGCGGCGACGGCACGTTCGGCTTCGACGACGGCGCGGGTGACCCGCTCGGTGGCGCGTTCGATCTGACCACAGTGGCCGGCACGGCGACGCGCACGTTCACCGACATCGCGGCGGGCACGTACACGATCAGCGAGGGCGACCCCGGGGCACAGGGGTTCGACCTGACCGCGATCGCCTGCGACGACGGAGCCAGCGCGGCGGTCAGCACCGCCGATGTCGCAGGGCGTAGCGCGACGGTCCGCGTCGATCCGGGTGAGACGGTGACGTGCACGTTCACCAACACCCGCCGGGGGCTGATCCAGGTGTTCAAGGAGACCGACCCGGTCAGCACCACCGAGACATTCAGCTTCACGTCCCCGTCCTTGACTGCGTTCGACATCGATCTGAGCGCGTCGAACCTCCACCAGATCTTCAGCGTTCCGGCGGGGACGCATCAGGTCACCGAAGGTGCCGACGCCGGGTGGGACCTCATCTCGATCCTGTGCGCCGACACCGACTCGACCGGAGACGTTCCGACCCGCACGGCGACGATCGTCGTGGCTCCGGGCGAGACCGTCAGTTGTACGTTCCGCAATCAGCAGCGCGGCGCGATCGAGATCATCAAGGATGCCGTACCGGACGACCCGCAGGACTTCGTCTTCACCGACGACGTCCTGACACCCAACACGTTCACGCTCGACGACGACGCCGACGCCACGCTGTCGAACACGAAGCTGTTCGAGTTCGTGCCACCCGGGTCGTACGACGTGACCGAGGTCGTGCCGCCGGGCTGGGCGGTGACCGGCATCGCGTGTACCGAGTCCGCCGCGGCCGGCAGCATCACGTCCGGGTCGACCGCGCAGCTCTCACTCGACCCGGGTGAGACGATCTCGTGCACGTTCACCAACACGAAGCAGACGACGATCATCGTCGAGAAGCAGACGCTGCCCGACGGCGACCCGGCGACGTTCGACTTCACCGGCGACGCGGCCGGCACCCTGGGCGACGGCGGCGAGATCGTGATCACGGGCCTCGCGCCGGGCACGTACACATCGACCGAAACGGTGCCGGCCGGGTGGGTGCTCAGCAGCATCGTCTGCGACGACACCGACTCGTCCGGCGACACCGTCACCTCGACCGCGACGTTCGTGGTCGCGGAGGGCGAGATCGTCCGGTGCACGTTCGTCAACACGAAGGACGGGTCGATCACGATCGAGAAGCAGACGCTGCCCAATGGTGATCCGGCGACGTTCGGCTTCACCGGCGACATCGTCGCGACGCTCGGCGACGGCGGCACGGCGTCCGCCACCGTGGCGCCTGGAACGTACGCCGTGGCGGAGACGGTGCCGGCGGGGTGGGCCCTGACGTCGGCGACGTGTGACGACGGGTCGCCTGTCAACGCGATCCTCGTCAACCCGGGCGAGGACGTGACGTGCACGTTCGTCAACACGAAGGACGGGTCGATCACGATCGAGAAGCAGACGCTGCCCAATGGTGATCCGCAGACGTTCGACTTCACCGGCGACATCGTCGCGACGCTCGGCGACGGTGGAACGGCGTCGGAGCAGTTCGCGCCGGGCACGTATGCGGTGGCGGAGACGGTGCCGGCGGGATGGGTGTTGACGTCGGCGACGTGCGACGACGGGTCACCGGTGTCGGCGATCGCCGTCGATCCGGGTGAGAGCGTGACCTGTACGTTCGTCAACACGAAGCGCGGGTCGATCACGATCGAGAAGGACGCGGTGCCGGACGATCCGCAGGACTTCACGTTCTCGCAGAACATCGACGGGTCGGGCCCGTTCGATCTCGACGACGACGCGGACGGCACGCTGTCGAACACGAACGTGTTCGCGAATGTGCTGCCGGGCACCTACGCGGTCACCGAGACGGTGCCGACGGGATGGGACCTGACGTCCGCGACGTGTGACGACGGGTCCCCGATCCTCGCCATCGTGCTCGATCCGGGCGAGGACGTGACGTGTACGTTCACGAACACGAAGCGCGGGTCGATCACGATCGTCAAGGATGCGGTGCCCGACAATGCCCAGGACTTCTCGTTCACCGACGACATCGCCGCGCCGAACACATTCGACCTCGACGACGACGCTGATGCGACGCTGTCGAACACGAAGCTGTTCGCCAACGTGCTGCCCGGCACGTATGCGGTGTCCGAAGCGGTGCCGGCCGGGTGGGATCTGACGTCCGCGCTCTGTAGCGATGGATCGCCGGTGTCGGCAATCGTGCTCGATCCGGGCGAGGACGTGACGTGCACGTTCCTGAACACGCGGCACAGCAGCATCACGATCGTGAAGGACGCGGTGCCCGACGATGCCCAGGACTTCACGTTCACCGATGACATCGCAGCGCCGAACACGTTCGACCTCGATGACGACGCCGATGGCACACTGTCGAACACGAGGGTGTTTGCCGACGTGGCGCCGGGCACCTACGCCGTGGCGGAGGCGGTGCCGGCCGGATGGGACCAGACGGCGGCGACGTGCGACGACGGGTCACCGGTGACTGCGATCGACGTGAGTGTCGGCGAGGACGTGACGTGCACGTTCACCAACGTCAAGCGGGGGACGATCGCGATCGTCAAGGACGCATCACCCGACGACCCGCAGGACTTCACGTTCTCCCAGGACATCGACGGGTCGGGCGACTTCGACCTCGATGACGACGCGGATGGCACGTTGTCGAACACGAAGGTCTTCGCCGCCGTGGTGCCGGGCACCTACGCCGTTGCGGAGACGGTGCCGGCAGGGTGGGATCTGACGTCGGCGACCTGTTCGGACGGTTCGCCGGTCACCGCGATCGTCGTGTCGCCGGATGAGGCGGTGACGTGCACATTCACGAACACCAAGCGGGGGACGGTCACGATCGTCAAGGACGCGGTCCCGAACGATGCGCAGGACTTCGCGTTCACGGGGGATTTCGGCGCGTTCTCGCTCGATGACGATGCGGATGGCACGTTGTCGAACACGCAGGTGTTCTCGAATGTCGTGCCGGGCACCTATGCCGTCACCGAAGTGGTGCCGGCCGGCTGGGACCTGTCGTCGGCGACGTGTACCGACGGTTCCCCGGTCACCGCGATCGTGCTCGATCCGGGTGAGGACGTGACGTGCACGTTCGTGAACACGAAGCGGGGGTCGGTCACGATCGTCAAGGACGCGGTCCCCGACGATGCGCAGGACTTCACGTTCTCCCAGGACATCGACGGGTCGGGCGACTTCGACCTCGATGATGATGCCGATGTCACGTTGTCGAACACGAAGGTGTTCTCGAATGTGGTTCCGGGCACGTACGCGGTGACCGAGACGGTGCCGGCGGGGTGGGATCTGACGACGTCGTGCAGCGACGGTTCGCCGGTGACCGCGATCGTGCTCGATCCGGGTGAGGCGGTGACGTGCACGTTCACGAACACGAAGCGGGGGTCGGTCACGATCGTCAAGGATGCGGTGCCGAACGATGCCCAGAACTTCGGGTTCAGCGATGACATCGCGGCGCCGAACGCGTTCGCCCTGGATGACGACGCGGACGGCACGTTGTCGAACACGAAGGTGTTCTCGAATGTCGTGCCGGGCACCTACGCCGTCACCGAAGTGGTGCCGGCCGGCTGGGACCTGTCGTCGGCGACGTGTACCGACGGTTCGCCGGTGACCGCGATCGTGCTCGATCCGGGCGAGGACGTGACGTGCACGTTCACGAACACGAAGCGGGGGTCGATCACGATCGTCAAGGATGCGGTGCCGAACGATGCGCAGGACTTCGCGTTCACCGGGGATTTCGGCGCGTTCTCGCTCGATGACGATGCGGATGGCACGTTGTCGAACACGGTGGTGTTCTCGAATGTGGTGCCGGGCACGTATGCGGTTGCGGAGACGGTGCCGGCGGGGTGGGATCTGACGTCGGCGACGTGTACCGACGGTTCGCCGGTGACCGCGATCGCGCTCGATCCGGGCGAGGACGTGACGTGCACGTTCACGAACACCAAGCGGGGGTCGATCACGATCGTCAAGGATGCGGTGCCGAACGATGCGCAGGATTTCGCGTTCACCGGGGATCTCGGCGCGTTCACGCTCGACGACGACAGCGGTGCCGTCGGCGAGAACGCGACGTACGCCAACAGCACGACGTTCTCGAATCTCGCCGTCGGGTCGTACGACGTCACCGAGTCCGACCCGTCACCGGCGACGCTCACCGACATCACCTGCGACGACGGCCTGTCGACGACGCCGTCCACCGACGCCGGCGCGACTGCGACGATCGAGGTCGATCCGGGCGAGCACGTCACCTGCACATTCACCAACAGCTACAACGTCGCGCCGGTCCTCGACCTCGACGCCGACGACTCCGGCGGTACCAGCCCCGACTTCTCCACGACGTTCACCGAGGGCGGCGCGGCGGCGAACCTCACCGACACCGACGTCGCGGTGGACGACGCGGACGGCGACAACATCGTGTCGGCCACCGTCACGCTGACGAACGCGCAGGACGGCGCCGCGGAGAAGTTGGACAGCAGCACCGGTGTGTGTGCCGGCATCACGTTGGCCGGCACCGGCACCCAGACCATCACGCTCACCGGTTCCGCCACCGAAGCCGCCTACGAACAGTGCCTCGACGACCTCACCTACGAGAACACGTCGCAGGACCCGACCGACCTCCCCAACCGTGCGGTCACGATCGTTGTCAACGACGGCACCGTCAACAGCAACACGACGACGACCACGGTCGACGTCGTGCCGGTCAACGACCCACCGACGATCGGCGCCGACAGCTACAGCACGATCGGCAACACGCAGCTGCGGGTCGACGCCAACCCCGGCGGGACGGTGGGCACGCCGATCACGCCCTATCTCGAGGCGACCCCCACCCACCCGATGGCGGACAACTCCGACGTCGACTCGACGATCACGGCCGGAGCCGTGACTGTGGCGCCGACGAAGGGGAGCGTCGCCCTCAACAGCGACGGGACGTTCCTGTACACGCCCAATGCCGGGGCGACCGGCGCGGACTCGTTCACGTACAAGGTCCTCGAGGACGCTGTGGACCTGGGCGCCACCGAAACGGTGAACATCACCATCGGCGCCATGGTGTGGTTCATCGACAACACCGCGGGCGGCACCGGCGGCACCGGCCGGTCGCACCAGCCGTTCCGCACCGTCGGCACCGACTACAACGGGTCTGCGCTCCCTGCAACCGGCGACACGATCTTCGTGCACACCGGCGCTGCCACCTACGACGGCGGCATCGGTCTGCTCGACAACCAGCAACTGATCGGCGAGGGCGCGGGCCTCAGCCTGGTCGACCCGAACGACGCCACGCAGACACTCACGATCACCGCCGGCACCGACCCGGTGCTGACCAACACCACGCCCGGCCCCGTCGTCACCCTCGACACCGTCACCGGCACCGACAACCTGATCGAGGGGCTGACGATCGACGGCGATGCGCTCGTCGCCGGGACCGCCACGATCGGCATCTCCGGACCGGGTGCGGTCACCCATACCGACACCCTGATCGACGACGTCATCGTTCGCGACACCTCCAGCCACTGCATCTCGATCACGCCGTCGTCCGGCACGACGATCACCAACACGACGGCCACCGGGTGTGGCGCCGCCGGCATCGTGCTCAACGCGGCGAACACCGCCCTCACCAATGTCGCCATCTCCGGAACCACCGGCGACGGCATCGACATCACGAACACGACCGGAACCACCACGTTCACGAACGTCGACATCGGCACGGCGGGCGGCATCGGCATCGACATCGCCAACCTCGGCGGCACGTTCACCATCGACTCGACGAGCTCGGTCGACGACACGACCAGTCACGGCGTCCGGGTGAACGGTGGGTCGGGCTCGCTCGACTTCAACGCGCCGATCACCAACGTCAACGGCCGGTCGGTCGACGTCCAGGGCACGAACGGCGCCGGCATCACCTTTGACGGCAACATCGACGACTCGGACACCGGTGGCGAGGAGTCCGACGGCATCTTCCTCAACAACAACGGCACGTCGACGATCGACTTCACCGCCGACCTCGACATCAACTCCGACGTGGCCGGGTTCAGTGCCACCACCGGTGGCACCGTGACCGTCACCGGCGCCACCACCACGGTCGACACCACCGCCGGCAGCGGTACCGGAATCAACATCGGCATCCCGATCGGCGCCGGTGGCGTGACGTTCGACTCGGTCAGTACCAGTGGGTCGACACAGGGCATCGTCCTCACCGGCACCGGCGGGGGTGCCTTCACTGCGGGCGGCGGCACGATCACCGGTGCGACGACGGCCGGCATCGACATCGGCACGGGCACCGGCAACGTCACGATCGCCACCGACGTGAACGGTGCCACCGGTCACCCGGCGCGCGTCAACGGGCGGTCCGGCGGCACGGTCACCATCAACGGCAACCTCGACGACTCCGACATCGCCACCCAGGAGTCCGATGGCATCGAGCTCACCGCCAACACCGGCGCCACGATCACCTTCGCCGGCAACATCGACGTCAACACCGCGGGTACCGATACCGGCTTCAGGGCCACCGGCGGCGGCACCGTCAGCGCCACCGGAACCACCACGACGATCGACACGACCGCGGGCACCGGCACGGGCGTCACGATCACCGACACGGCGATCGGTGCCGGCGGAGTCACATTCGACAGCGTCGACACGGACGGGTCGATCGGCATCAACCTCAGCACGACCGGCACGGGCGGATTCACGGTCGGCGGCGGGAGCATTGCAACCGCCACCAACCGAGGAGTCGATCTCAACGCGGTCGGCGGCGACGTCTCGATCGCCGCCACGGTCGGCACGAGTGGCGGCGGCCGCTCCGTCGAGGTGACCAACGCCGGCCGGGCGGGAGGGTCCACAATCGGGTTCACCGGCGCGATCACCGACTCGGGCAGCGGGATCAACCTCGACAACAACGACCAGGGTGGCAACGCGACCATCACGTTCTCCGGTGGCCTGACACTGAACACCGGCGCGAGCACCGCGTTCCGGGCGGTCAACGGCGGAATCGTGCAGGCGACCGGAACGAACCGGATCGGCAATTCGACGGCGTTGTCGACGACGGCGGTGAACATCCAGAACACGACCCTCGGGGCGTCGGGCGTCACGTTCCAGGACGTGAACGTGGCTGCAGGGTCGGTGGGGATCGACATCGATGGTGGTGGGACGGCCGGGTTCTTCACGGTCACCGGAGTCGGGACCACCAACGGGTCGGGTGGGACGATCGCGAACACGACGGCGAACGGGGTGTTGATCGAGAACACGAACAACATCACGTTGAACAACATGAACGTCACGAACGCCGCTGATGAGGCAGGTGGGGCATGTACCGGGGCGTCGTTCGGTGGGTGTACTGCGTCGGTGGAGTTCAACACGGTGACGAACGTGGCGATCGACAACATGGCGATGTCGGGTTCGGATGAGCACGGGTTGTTCGGTCAGACGGTGACGAATCTGGACATTGCGGATTCGTCGTTCACGAACCTCGGGAACGGCGCCAATGAGAACGCGATCTTCGTGGTGAACCTGCTTGGGACGGCGGCGGCCGCGAACAGTGTGTTCGACAACGTGACGATCACCGGTGCGGGCGACAACGGGCTCCAGGTCAACAACTCGACCGCGACGAACGCCGGCAACACGTCGAACCCGGACCGGTTGACGGTGCAGAACTCGCAGATCGACAACTCCGGCGTCGGTGGGATCCAGGCGATCACCGACACCGCGGGCACCGGCAACCTGCGTGTCGATGTGTCGTCGACGAACATGTCGGGCAACTCGTCGGTGGGGGTGGCGTCGAACGCGAATGGCGGTGATCTGCAGATGAACATCACCGGCAGCACGATCGGCCATGGTGCCGGGAACCAGTTCCGGGCGGTGTCGGGGCAGGCGACCAGCAGTGGCGATCTGTTCTTCACGGTGACCGGCAACACGTTGACCGCGAACAACGGTGGGGCCGGGGTCGGTCCGGCGGTGATCGCATACGCGAACCAGGGTTCGGGCAATGTCAACGGCACGATCGGTGGGGCGGGGGCGTTGACGAACTCGATCACCAACAACACGGCGGCGTTGCCTGGTGGGACGTCGGTGGCCGGGGTGGAGGTGACCAACAACGGTGGCGGTCAGTCACGGGTCCGGGTGGAGAACAACTCGATCACGGTCAATGACGGGTTCGGGGTGATCGCCAACGTGCAGGGCACCAACACCGGCGCGGGCCACTTCCATGTGGTGAACAACACGATCACCACCCTCGGTGCCGACTTCGTCAACACCGGTGTGTCGGCGCGCAACAACTCGTCGGCCGCGCTGGAATGCCTGAACATCTCCGGCAACACGATGCTGGTGAACCCAGCGCTGAACGGTGACATCGTCGTCTACAACAACGTCGGGCTCACGTTCCAGGTGCAGCAGACCGCCGTCACCACCAACCCGCCGTTCGATGTCACACCCGACAACCATCAGGTCGAGATCGACATCACCAACGCCCAAGCCAACATCGCCGCCGTCGACACCTACGCAAACCCGGCCGTCGGCACACCCGGATCATTCACGCCCGGCGCGTGCATCACACCGCAAAGTCCCTGATGCACGACGGATTCATTTGAGGTAATGTTCTGGTACCGCACCAGGACATGAAGGAGGGAGGGCCCCCATGTCAGAACCGTTTCTCGCCGAGATCCGAATCGTCGCGTTCAACTTCGCGCCACGCGGCTGGGCGTTCTGCGACGGCCAGATCCTGCCGATCTCGCAGAACCAGTCGCTGTACTCGCTGCTCGGAACCACCTACGGAGGCGACGGACGCACCTCGTTCGCGCTGCCCGACCTGCGTGGTCGCACGCCGATCCACGTCGGGAGCAGCAACGGGTCCAGCCACCTACTCGGTAGCAAGGGCGGCGAGGAGACGGTGACGCTCTCGATCGCCGAGACGCCGCAGCACACGCACACGCCGCAGGGGTCGGCCACCCAGGTCGACAGCAACGACCCCACCGGCCGACTGCTCGGCATGAACGCGGGGCTGCCGTATCACAGCGTCGGAACACTGGCGCCGATGAATGCCAACACGGTCACCGAGATCGGTGGTACGGCCCACAACAACATGCAGCCCTCGCTCGTGCTCAACTTCTGCATCGCCCTCCGCGGCCTGTTCCCGTCCCGAAACTAGGAGGTGCGCAATGTCTGAACCATTCGTCGGAGAAATCCGAATGTTTGCCGGCAATTTCGCCCCACGGGGATGGGCGTTCTGCGACGGGCAGTTGCTCGCCGTCAGCCAGAACGACGCCCTGTTCTCGCTGTTGGGCACCATCTACGGTGGCGACGGCCGAACCACGTTCGGCCTGCCCGAGCTTCGGGGACGCGTCCCGATCCATGCCGGAACCGGGCCCGGCCTGTCGCCACGCCGCCTCGGCGCCAAGTTCGGAAGCGAAGAGGAGACGCTCACCTCCGCCCAGATCGGCCAGCACCGGCACACGTTCAACGCCGTCAGCGAAGCCGGCACGGACAACGTGCCCCTCGGGCACACGGTTGCCCCCGTCGCCGCCGGCAACCCCTACCGCACGCCTGCTGACGGCTTGCCGCTGGTGAGCCTGGACCCGACCGCGGCGTTGCCGGCAGGCGGGTCGCGTGGTCACACCAACCTGATGCCGGCACTCTGCGTCAACTTCATCATCGCCTTGTTCGGCATCTACCCGTCGCGGCAGTAGGAAGGAAGCACCATGTCCGAACCATTCCTCGCCGAGATCAGGATCTTCGCCGGCAACTTCGCGCCGCGAGGGTGGGCGTTCTGCAACGGCCAGTTGCTCCCGATCGCCCAGAACACCGCACTGTTCTCGCTGATCGGCACGACCTACGGCGGCGACGGCCGCACGACCACCCAGTTGCCGAACCTCGAGGGGCGAGCGCCCATGCACCCCGGACGCGGACCGGGCCTGACCGCCCGCCGGCTGGGCGAGAAGACGGGTGTCGAAACCGTCACCTTGACCGAGCAGCAGATGCCCAGCCATCAGCACCGGGTCGAGGCGGTCCAGCCCTCCCAGTTCACGATCGGCGACAACCTCAGCCCGGCCGGCAACTACTTCGCCAGACCGCAGACCGGCAACGCCTACGTCGACGCCGGCGCACAGCAGGCGATGGCGCCCCAGGCGATCGCCCAGAACGGCGGCTCGCAGGCCCACACGAACATGCAACCGTTCCTGACGCTGAACTTCATCATCGCCCTCGTCGGGTTGTACCCGTCACGGGGTTGAGCCCGTCGGACGCACCGTCCACGGTCGCTCTGCGGCCGGTCGTCGACGCAGACACCGATCTGCTCCGGCGCATCTACCGCGACACCCGCGACGACGTTGCCGCACTCCCGTGGGCCGACGCCCAGAAGGACGAGTTCGTCGACGCGCAGTTCCGGGCCCAGGCCGCCGACTACGCCCAGCGGTTCGCTGCCGCGGAGCATTCGATCGTGCTCGTCGACGACCGTCCGGTGGGGCGGATCTGGGTCGACCGCCGGCCCGACGAGATCCGGCTGCTCGACGTCGCGCTGCTGGCCGCGCACCGCAATCGCGGTACGGGCAGCGAACTGATCGGGCGGCTGATTGCCGAGGCCGGCCGCGCCGGCGTGCCGCTGCGCCACTCGGTCTTCGTCGACAACGCCGACGCGCTGCGGTTCTACCGCCGGCTCGGGTTCGTCGTGATCGAGGACTTCGGGATGTACGTGCTGATGGAGTTGGCGCCCGTCACGCCGGAGGCGCCGCTCAGCTCGGCCGGTTGACGATCGCCTCGTAGTACGTCGCCTCGCCGTCCTGGTCGACCGGCACGACGAACAGGTGACACGTGCCCCACGTGTCGTTGCGCATCGGCACGGTCCCCTGGTTCAGCAGCGGCTCGGCCGGACCGCGGAAGAGCATCGAGAAGCTGCGGTTGGCCGCCCCCGTGTCCGCGTCGGGGCTCGACGTCAGCGGCGTCGCCTCGACGAGTTCGAAGTGGAGGAGGCGCGTGTCGTCCAGCGTGAGGTGGAACGAGTCGCCGATGCGCGCGGTCGCGGCGGCGAGATCGAGATCGGCGATCTCGAACGACTGATCTGGCATGACATCCCTCCTCGGCGGTGTCGTCGATCGTACCGTCCGGCAACGCACGCCGCCGCGAGCGGTCGAGCCGCGCGGAGCTGCTCGGTCCGGAGGTGCACTCGTGGATCACCTAGGATCCCCGGGGACGGCAGCGCACTGGGAGGGCGACCATGACCGACGGAGGCGTGCAGCAACCGACGCTCTCACGCCGCGGCCTCGGCGCGCTGGCGCTCGGATGCGCTGGGGCTGCACTGCTCGGCCGGTCACTCGTTGCCGGCGACGACGTTCCCCCGGTCAGGTTCGACGTCGTCCACGACGACTCGGTGTACGTGACGATGACGAACGGCCTCGAGTTCGTCGTCGAAGTGCGCCGGCGCCAGGGTCACGACGTGCTCGAGCGGTTCGAAGGTGTCACCGCGCGCTCGGTGCTGTCGCTGAAGTCCGCCTGGGTCACGTTCGCCGATCGCACCTGAGATGTAACACCGGGGTCCCGCGGACGTTCAGGTCAGGGGTTCGAACTTCGCCGTGAAGTGACGCATCGCAGGTGGCTCTTCGGTGATCCGGTAGCCCGGGAGCTCGGCGACGCCGGCCCGCAGCTCGTCGAACACCTCGACGATGTAGTCGGCGTGCGACTGCGTGTAGACCCGGCGCGGCATCGCGAGGCGCACGAGGTCCATCGCCGCGGGCTGCTCGCTGCCGTCGGGCCGGCGGCCGAACATCACCGTTCCGATCTCGGTCGTGCGGATCCCGCCCGCCTCGTAGAGCGCGCACGCCAGCGAGTGTCCCGGGTACTGCAGCGGTGGGACGTGCGCCAGCCAGGTACGGGCGTCGACGAACACCGCGTGCCCGCCGGCGGGCTTGATCACCGGCACGCCCATCGCATCGAGCCGCTCGACGAGGTACTCGTTCGTGCGAACGCGGTAGCGGAGGTAGTCCTCGTCGACGACCTCGGCGAGACCCTGGGCGATCGCGTCGAGGTCGCGCCCGGCGAGACCGCCGTATGTCGGGAAGCCCTCGGTCATGATCAGCCGGTTGCGGGCCTTCATCGCCAGTTCGGCGTCGTTCAGCGCGAGCCAGCCACCGATGTTGACGAGCGCGTCCTTCTTCGCCGACATCGTCATCCCGTCCGCCGTCGAGAACATGTCGCGCACGATGTCGGGAATCGACCGGTGTTCCTGACCCGGCTCGCGATGCTTGATGAAGTGTGCGTTCTCGGCGAACCGGCACGCGTCGATGATGAACGGTTTGCCGTGGGCGTGCGCGATGTCGGCTGCTGCGTGGATGTTCTCGAGGCTCGCCGGCTGGCCGCCGCCGGCGTTGTTGGTCACCGTGATCATCACGCACGGCACGTCGTCGGCGTACTCGGCCATGAACCGCTCGAGCCGGCCGAGGTCGATGTTGCCCTTGAACGGGGACAGGTCGTTCGGGTCGTGACCTTCCGGCACGAGCAGGTCGACCGCCTCTGCGCCGGTCGCCTCGATGTTGCCGCGGGTCGTGTCGAAATGGGTGTTCGACGGCACCTTGCAGCCGGCGCCGCCGAGGATCGAGAACAGGATTGCCTCCGCGGCGCGACCCTGGTGCGTCGGGATGATGTGGACGAAGTCGAACAGGTCGCGCACGGCGGCGTCGAACCGCCAGAACGAGGGCGAGCCGGCGTAGCTCTCGTCGCCGGTCATCATCGTCCCCCACTGCGCCGCGCTCATCGCCGATGTGCCCGAGTCCGTGAGGAGGTCGATCATCACGTCGTCGGCGTGCAATGCGAACGTGTTCCAGTTTGCGGCACGCAACAACCGTTCCCGTTCGGGGCGGGTCGTGAACCGGATCGGCTCGACGGACTTGATGCGGAAGGGTTCGATGATCGTCTTCATCAGGTCAGGACTCCTGGTTCGGTGCCCTGTCCAGCAAGACCTGAGCAGGGCGGGCTCACGCTGCGGTTGCCTGCCCGGATCGTGTTCCGGGCGGACCGCGCTCAGCGTCTTGACGGGACGAAATCTACCAGCGCGACGCGTTCGGCGACGTCGTTCACCTGCGTTCTCGGGACGCAGCCCTGGGTCGCCGGCGATCGGCGAGCAGCCCCGCGCGCCTCAGCCTCGAACCGGCGCCTTCCGAGCCCGTGTACGGCTGAGGTTTCGGCCGGTCAGGTTGCCGGCATCGTGACGTACTTGGTCACGTCGCCCACCTCGGTCGACCCCTGGGGACAGACGACGAACAGGGCCCAGTCGCGGGGCGCGAGCTCGACGTCGATCGCACGGAGCGATACGCCGCCGCGGTGCCGCCAGTCGTACACATGGCGGTTGCCGTCGATGCCGACGTCCACGAGCGCCAAGGTGTCGGCGATCATCCCGTGGTGGGTCGCGGTGTTGATCGCGACGACGTAGGTCCACGTGTCGGCGCCGACCGTCGTCGTCGCCGTCGCCCACGCCAGGCGTTCGCCGCGAGCCGGACCACCGAACAGGCAGTC
>JABDKP010000016.1 GCA_013002175.1 Ilumatobacter sp. | reverse complement strand
GGGCTGCAGCGCGCTGTCGAATGTGCCGATGGAACGGCATGGGACTCTTCTCGAAACGCAGTGCCGAGCCGTTGGTGTACCCGGCGGTGGAGCGAGTGGTGCACGTGCCGGCCGACCGCGACGCGGTCGTCGCCCACCTGAACGACTACTCCGAGCTGTCGTCGCCGAAGCACGGCGAACAGCACGAGATGTCGGTCGGTGTGGCCGGCGGCTGGACGGCGATCCGGCTGCCCGATGCGACCGATCCGTGGCAGCTCCACAACCTGGCGTTCTGGATGCTCGACTGCCCGGGGCGTGACGATGCGCACGAGGTGATCGCCGTCTCGGCCGCGAGCCCGGATCATCCCGGGTACCGGCTGGTGCGTGACCCCGAGGTCTCCGACGCGTTGTGCGGGTGGGACGACGACGGTCAGGGTTGGACGGTGCAGGTGCCGGGCAACCGGATCGTGCGGGGCGAGGACGTGCCGACGCCGCGTGCGCTGTCGGTGCCGTCGGGCCACCAGGAGTGGCAGCCGGTGTCGGTGCTGCTCGAGGACCCGGGCCATGGCGTGAACGAGCGCAACGAGTCGAACTGGAAGAGCCGCAAGTCGTTCGACCAGGTCGACGTCTACATGCACTTCTGACGCCCCGCCGGCCGACGCCCGGCCTGCACCGATCTCGATCAAGCCAAGTCCGCGGTCGAACGCGCCGGTCGCCGAGGCCCATGTGGACGCCGGCGACCGATGCATCGAACGGGCTGGGACTACTTGTGGATCACGATGGAGCCTCCCTGGATCGCCGTCGAGGCGTCAGCATCGTCGCCCGCTCCGGCCTGGTTGTCGTAGAGGACGATGTCACCGTCGATCTCCACGATCTTGATCCGGAAACGATCGGGGCCGGACTTGCCGCCGTCGATCGCTGAGAGCATGAACCGGTAGCCGCCTTCCCCGTTGACCGTGCCGAGGCCCTTGTAGACGGCCTTGGATCCGGCGACGACCAGCCAGTCGTAGGACGAGCTCGCGAAGTTCAGATCGCCGGCCTGGAATTGGAACTCGGTGTGCCCCGTCGGCGTCGATTGCCCCTTCTTGTACTTCGCCACGAAGCCGAAGTTGGCACGACCGACGACGTCGGGGTCGCTCGGGTCGCCTGGTGTGTAGGACCCGGCCGGCGAGTTGATCCAACCGCCGCCCGTCACGAAACCACCATCCGGGTCGTAGACGACGACGTACCCGGACAGGGTCTGGGCATCGGTGCCACCGTCGTCGTCGGTGACCGTCACCGACACCACGTACACGCCGGGTTGGGCGTAGGTGTGGGCGGCGTCGGCGTCGAGGCCGGTGGCGCTCGAGACCGTGCCATCGCCCCAGTCGACGGTCCAGGTGTGGGTGTCGGCCGTCCCTGGGTCGGTGGCGAGCAGGTCGATCGAGACCGAGTTGCCGAGTGCGGTCGGCTCAGACGGTCCGTCGGCCGAGACGATCGCCGGGGCCACGTTCGTCACGACGACGTTCGTGGTGTCCGAAGCGGTCGCGGTGCCGTCGTCGACGGTGATCTGGAGCGAGATCGTTCCGTCGTCGACGCCGGTCACTCCAGGCTGCAGTGCGGTCGGGTCGCTCACGGCGCCCGCCGGATCCCAGCTCACGGTCAACGGGTCGCCGTCCGGGTCGTCGGCGACGACGTCGCTCAGCAGCACCGTCGAGCCCTCGGCGACCGTGTACGGGCCACCGGCCTCGACCGTGGGTGGTCGGTTCGACGGTTCCTCCGCGGTGGTGCACGCCGACAGCTCCGACGTCTCACCGTTCACCTGGTCGGTCGCAGTGACGCTGATCGACGATCCGAGGACCGCCGGCGCGACGTCGGCGTCGAACGACGCCAGACCTGCCGCATCGGTGGTGACACCGAACGAGCCGAGATAGGTCTCGCCCTCGCCGTGACCGGACGGGTCGCAGGCCGGATTGGCGAACACCTCGATGATGAACGGCGTGCTCGGGGTCGAGTCGAGCGTGCCTTCGACCGACGTGGCGGTCGTCGTCACCTCGGTCGACGTGAGCACCGGCATGTTCTGCGCACCGTTCGGCCCGCTGTCGGCATCGCCGGGGTCGTTGGCATCGGGGCCGTTCGCGTTGGCGAGGAGGTCGATCCCCAGCTCGGCGTTGTCGTGCACCGAGTTGCGGGTGATCGTGTTGCCACGGCTCGTACTGCCGGAGACCACGATGCCGTCACGTCCGTTGTGCGCGACGTGGTTCTCGACCGCGGTGGTGTCGCTGCCGCCCTGCTGCATGATGATCCCCGTCTCGCCGTTACCGGCGGGTGTGACGCCGTCGACCGCGAGGCCGACGAGGTTGCCCTCGACCCGGTTTCCTGCGCCGTGGATCTCGATGCCGCGCAGCCGGTTCCCGGACAGCACGTTGGCGTCGGACTCCAGTGGGCCGCCGACGAGGGCGCCGGAGCCACGCAGGAAGACGCCACTGAAGAAGTTCTCCTGCGGTGTGACGCCGTCGACGGCGAGGCCGGCGACGTTGCCGGCGATCGTGCCACCAGCGGCCTCGTTGCCGAAGTGGACACCGAAGCCTGCGTTGCCGCTCAGCCGGCTGCACGACACCGTGACGTCGTCGGCCTGGCTCTGAACACCGTCGTTGCCGTTGTCGATGATCGTGTCGTTCTCGACCAGCAACCGATGAGATGAGTTGTTGGCGAAGATGCCCGGCCCGGCGAAGTTGCGGATGGTGAGCCCCTTGATCGTGACGTCGGTCGCCCCGAGCAGCGTGAAGCCGGTGGTGGCTCCGGTCGTCGACGAGCCGTCGAGCACGACCGTCGGCACGGTCCGGCACCCGGAGGCGCCACCGTCGATGACGGTGCCGGGATCGGTGAGCGCGGGGAGACCACTGCCCACCGAGATCTGGCTGCCGGCCGGCAGGTCGAAGTCGATCGTCTGCGGACCGGGCTCGGCGTTCGCCCGTGCGATGGCCTCGCGCAACGTGCAGTGCAGGGTGGTGCAGCCGTTGGCGTCGGTGGTGTCACCGGTCGAGTTGACGGTCCACGACGGGTCGTCGGGCAGACCGGTGTTGTCGGTCACCGTCAGCTCGGTCGGACCGAGATCCGCGAGCGCGGCGCCGGAGATGCAGGTCAGGTGCCCGACCCAGTCGTAGGCGCACACCTGGGAGACGGTCCACGCCCCGGCTCGGTCGTACCTCGGGAAGGTCACGTACCCGGTCAGGGTCCCGTCGAGCAGCGTCGGTGACGCCAGCGGGTAGGCGCTGCCGGCGTGCCGCGACACGAACGCCGGGCTGATCGCCGTGTTGATCCGGCTGCGGAAGGTGAGCCAGGCAGCTTTCACGCCGGCGAGTTCGTCGCCGACGTCGATCGATACGTCGACTCGCGCCGATGCGTTCGTGACGTCGATCGCCGGCGGGGTGAAGCTGAACCCGTCGACCGTCGGCGACTGCAGGTCGGCCGGGTTCGCGGTGACGGCCAGCGGCTGATCGAGCAGGACGTCGGCGTCGG
>JABDKP010000015.1 GCA_013002175.1 Ilumatobacter sp. | reverse complement strand
CCGGTCGACGAGACGAACGAGGACATCACCGTCGACCGGTACTTCGTCGACGGCGTGCTCCCCTGGCAGGATGCCGAGGACGACGAGGACAGCGACACCCCCGGCGAGCTGACGATCTGGCTCGTCGGCGGCGAGGAAGCCGACGTCAACGCATTCCTCGACGCAATCGAACAACCCGACGCCTGAACCAGGCGCCCCGGGGCGATAGCTCAGTTGGTCAGAGCAGCGGACTCATAATCCGTCGGTCCCGGGTTCGAGCCCCGGTCGCCCCACCAGTCCAGCGTTGCACCCGGTTGTCGATCATGCGGAGGCGCCAACCGCGTTGTCGATCAGCCGTCGAAGTATCCGACGACGTCGACCCACCGGCGGGACCAGCCCGCATCGCTGTAGTGGGTGATCTTTCCACGTCCGGCGCTGTATCCGATCTCTACGACAGCATGATTTCCGACCTCGCGACCTGGTGTTGGGATCAGGTTTGCCGTGCCTGGGTTCGAGCCACCGAAGCGCCACGCTGAAACGTAGCTGTAAGCGGAGACATCGGACGTCGTCAGATTGGCTACGACGTTGTCCGCAGCCTTCGGGACGGCGTCCTGATAGTCATCGACGATGAAGGTCCTCGCGCCATTCGACGTGTATTGATTGGGGAGACGATCAGCGACTGGATAGTAGCTTTCGTAGTTGCCCGGCATCAGGTACCCGACGACATCCACGAACACTTGAGTCGTCGCTGTACTCCTGATGAAGACATTCTCGCTCGATGTGACCTTTGCAACGACGAGGTTGGACACCGTTTCTCCTGCGTGAAAGTTGACGGTTGAAGTTCCGGTCTCCGCGGACGTGTCAGCCACCGATAGGTGACCACCGGTGGATGGGCCGGCGACGGTGACCGTGGCAACCACCGCCTTCGCTCCATCCGGAACTCCCCCGGCCCATTTCATCGACTTCCATTTTCCGACATTTGCCGTGAAGAGTTCGTTGTTGACTCGTCGGCTGGGCTGCACCGCCCGATACCCGGTCGCGGTCGATCCGGCGGTCATGTACGCCTGTACATCGACAACGATGTGTGTGCTCGAAGTCGTGTAGATCCCGATCCGGCGATTGGGACCGAAGGGGATGAAGTTGGTAGACGCATGAGTCACGCCCGCCGCGAAGTTCGCCGTCGTGATCTGCTGCGAACGGTTATTCTGCGGGTACGCCGTGTTGTACGGGAACGTTTCGAGCCACCCGGTTGTCGCCGGACTCACCACGGTGACGGTCGCGATGACCCCAATTGCATTCGACGGCACAGTCGAGGTCGTCGGTACCGTCACGTAACTGTTCGTACCACCGGACCAATAGCCGTGACCTCCAAGTCCGTTCCGGGAGTCGGCGATGCGCGTCGGTCGAACCGGGTGGATGTCTGCTTGGCCATTCGGCGACGTCACGATCGGCGAGTGGCCAGTTTCGTCCGTCACGTCGCTCGTGAACGAAAAGAAGCAGTCGTCGCCCGAGGCCCCTTTGTGGATACCCAACGCGCCACCGAACGTGTCGAAGTGGGGGCCTCCGCTGTTCCCGCCCCCGCTGCCGGAGCAGCCGGTGGCGAGCCGACCGAGATTGCTCGAATTCTGCGAGTGTGAGGCGTGGGTGTCGATCAGCTCGCCGCACCGCGTGGCGGAGCCGGTGTTATTGAACGAGGTGTAGCCGCTGTAGCACACGGTCTGTCCGACGAGGTTGACGGCGTTCGCCTGTGAGACAACCCCGGTGATCTGTCGGTTGTGGTTCGTGTCCGTGTAGACCGTGCCGCGCGGGTCCCACTTGGTGACGTCGCTCACGCGGTGGAGTTCGACATCGATGTCCATTGCGGCAACCGATTCCCACTCGACGTCGTAGCCGACTTTCACCGCACCGTGAAAGGAATCTTCGTTCGAGTTCCAGTTGCAGTGCCCTGCCGTCGAGATGCGAGTAGTACTTCCGTTCGAAAACGCAAAGCCAGTCGAGCAAATGTTGGTTCCGTTCGCCGTCTCCTGCATGAGGAGGCCACCGCGCAGTGGTTGATCGCAATCGTTCGGGTCGATGCAGTACTCGTCAACCGAATAAACCTCGGTGTACTCGATTCGCACCGGTACGTCAGTATCCGCAGCAAAGGTCTGGAGGACGCCGTCAAGGCTACGCAGCGAGTGATCAAGCTCGATATATGTCCCGTTGTTTTCGAAGTCGATACCTGTAATCACTCTCGACTTATCAATGCTGAGAGTATCTATCATGCTTGATACCTCACCGAGACTGGCGCGAACCTCTTCGAAATTGTGGCGCACCATGACGACGGTAATCTCTGGTTTGTCTGCGACCAAACCCTCCATCATTTCAACCGCGCCAGGATCGGCAGACATCACGATGAGGCGAGCATTGAGATGATCCAGCCGGGCTCCGAACCATCCGTTCGGGAAGGTTGCGTTCAGCAAGATCGCATCGCGCGAAAGTTCCGCCGACCGTTGCGCCCACTCATCGGCATCGGTCTTGCGTGCGGGGTAGGCCTCCCGAATGTACGTCGCGGCCAGAGACGTGTCTTGCGGAGGAACCATGCTGAAGGTCCCGAGAAACGTGCCCCAATCCATGGGCGACAGCGTCGCACCCAGGGTCGCAGCATCATCAGATCCCCGAGTCGCAGCCTCCAGTCCTGCGTCATCCAGCGCCGACTGATACTCCCCGATCGAACCGCGGTAAAAACGGATCAGATCGCCATCGGGAAACCCCAAACGCAGCGACGACGCCATATCGACGAACTGCGCTTCTGCTGGTTGGAGATCTACCTTCCGATTGATTTGGCCAGGTGGTGCACCGAGGACATCGACATCCACCTTCTCAGCAGCGACGACCGGGCTGGCCGGCTGGTCCGCACGAATATGATCCATGCTCGCCGGCACGAGCACAGCGCCAAAAGACACTCCGAGAACCAGTCCGAGTCGAGGCACCGTTCGGCTCGTCCGGCGAGTGCTGATACTGGAAGCGACGGTCACTCGCTAGCTCCTAACGATTGAGATCACGGCCACTTTCTCTGTGGCGCACGCAATGGCTGCCCCATAGTCCGACCGTTCTGGGTCGGCCAGCGGGACCGCACCGGCCTGCTCGACGACGCCGCCAGTGGCCGTGAACGACTCGCCAAAAGCAAGGGCTCGGCCATCGGACAACCTCACCTCCTTCGCGGACACCGATACTTCAGTGCCATGAGGCCACAAGCCGGCGAACCTCACCTCGGGGTCCCCGACGGCCACCACGTACAGACATCCATCGAGGGCGATCGGGCTCAACACGAGATTCGCTTCGAGCACGTCCTGGTCGTTCTCAGTCACAGCGAGGAGGGGAATCGTTTCGTCCTCGGGTGGTGGCGGCCGGCGAGCAACGCTTGTCGACAACTCAGTCCCACCGATGTCCGCCCGCTCGTCGGAGGCGCAGGAAGCCATTCCAACAACCATAACTATGCCGAACAAGATCTGATTTAGAAAGTTATGTGTTGATCGCCGCCGCGCCCGCTTCATTCCAGACCACGTTGCCATCGGCATACTGCGACGTCAAGCGAATCGAGAAGTATTCAGTCCCTATGTCACAACCGCCCGTCGTCAACCGAGTGAGATCGCCGCAATGAGCTCGCACCGTGTTGCAGCCATAGGCGGGAAATCAACCGGAGAGCACCGATTCGACGACACCCGGCGGGGGCCTGCCCGTCCGTACCGCCGCCGACAGTGCGACTACTCTCAGCAAACGGCGCACTCCCGATGTACATGAACGTGATCGACGTCGAGCGGGCAGCCTCGTTCGCCAACGATCTCACAGGTCAGGCGCCACTTGCGGCCGCGGCAGTTGGCGCGGTGGTCGCCGAGCTCTCGCTCGTGCACCGCCCGCGAGGAACCCGCTCGGCGACCCTCACCGCCCGCCGATGGTCCGACGACATCCACGGCGTCTGGCTCGCGACGATCGCCGGGTGCCTCGTGGTCTCGCTGCTCGCCGCGCTCCTGCCGCGCTCGCAAGCCGGCCCCGAGTGGGTGTGGTTGGGCACTGCCGCGAGTTGCATGGCCATCCTTGCGGCGACGGTCGGTGTCCACATCGTCGTCAACCGGCCGGCGATCTCAGGCGACGACGATCGCGCTCGACTCGACGACGCGCTCCGTGCGGACGGCGCCCACCACGTGGTTGGCGCGGCCGTCGCCCTCGCGGGTGTCGCGACATGCGCGTCGCTGAGCGGCGTGGTCGGCGGCTGGCTCGGCGTCATCCCCTTCTTGCTCACCTACTTCGTGCTCGGCAACTGGTAGGCATCGCGCGAACGACGCGGTGGAACGTCGACCAGGCCCGCCTCCAACACGTATGACCGCCACCGTCACCATCGACCCCGACTCACCCGTCCCGCCGTACGAGCAGTTGCGCAGCCAACTCGCCTTCCAGGTGCGGTCCGGCGAGATCTCGGTGGGCGGCCCGCACGTTCCACGACCAGGTCAAACCGCTCCAACCGACGGTCGAGGAAATCGTCGCGGCCCTGCAACGCGCGTCGATCGCACCGCGCAGTACGCCCGGCGACAAAGCCGCCTCGTCCGCCGGCCCAGGCGCTCGACCGATCATCGTGACGTGACATCTGCCCGACCGACGGGCAACATGGGGGCATGGAACCGAGCCCGGTCGTCGCGGCGCTCGACAAGGTGCTACGGGAGCACCGCGTATTCCGCGAGGACCCTGACGACACCGAGCCCGAGCGGCAGCAGAGGCTCTACTGGTGGACCGTGCCCGAGCGCCCCGGCGTCGGCACGGCGATGCTCAGGGGCACCCTCGTCTGGTTCGTCTCGCTCGCGGTGCTCGTTGCCGTCGTCGGGTCCATCGCCCGCTGACTGTGGCGTCCGTGTCACTCGGTGCCCGTGTCCGCCAGACCAGCATCGCCGCACCGGCGCGCACGATACGGACGTGAATTGACCTGACCGCTAAGGTGCCGCTTTCGGTCCAAACCATGGAAGGCGGAACCCGGTGGTGAAGTTGTCTCGACGACGCGTACTCGGTCGCACATTGCTCGCAGGAATCGTCGGCGCAACCACGCTGACCGTCGCCGGGGCCGGCCCGTCGGGCGTGCTGGAAGCCACGGACCATACGCCGATCATCGACGACCCGGCCTGCACCGCAAACGTGCTCCCGGCCAACGACGACGGGTCGTCGCAACTCGCCGACCTGGGCTTCGAGATACGGTTCGGCGACCTCACCACATCGACGGCGTACGTCAACAACAACGGCAACATCACGTTCGACCAACCGCTCAGCGCGTATACCCCGACCGCCTTGTCGAACATCGACACACCGATCATCGCGCCGTTCTGGGCCGATGTCGACACTCGCAACAGTGCCTCGGAACCCGTGCGTTTCGGCTGGGGAACCACGGTGTACGACGGGCAGCCGGCGTTCTGTGTCAACTGGTATGACGTCGGCTACTACAGCTCGGCGGCCGACAAGTTGAACCGGTTCCAGCTCCTGCTCGTGGACAGAGACGAGGGCAACTTCGACGCCGTGTTCAACTATGAGCTCATCGAGTGGGAGACCGGCAGGGCGTCCGGCGGGACCAACGGCCTCGGCGGCAACAGCGCGCGGGCGGGCTTCTCGTCCGGCAACGACTGGTACGAGATCGTCGGTTCGGGGATTCCCGGCTCGTTCCTCGACAACGGGTTCGCTCCGCTCCGGACCCGTGGCACGATGACCAGCGAGTTCTTCCCGGGCCGCTTCGAGCTGCTGTTCTACGAAGGCGAACTGCTGCGCGGTCTGCTCCTCGAAGGTGGCCAGCAGCTTCCCCTGGAGACGACGTCGATGGACCAGATGATCGGTTCACGAGCCGAGCTCACGTTCATCGGCACCGTCCCACCGTTGATCTTCCCCAGGGGCGAAGTGGTCAGCGGCCCGAACGTCGGCACCGAGGTGGGATGCCTCGACCAGTGCTGGGACCTCACCCTCGGCTACCGCGGGACCGAGGTCGGAACCGACCTGGTGGCGGTCTGGATCGACGAAGATTTCTCCGGCGGCTTCGACCCGTGGGAGCCCCGCACGTTCATCGAAGTCCGCTGGTGGGAGCAGCCCCAGGTGGCCGCCCTCGGCGACTCGTACTCGTCAGGTGAGGGCCTCGAAGGCTCGGGCGACGGCGGGTACCTCGGCGGCTTCGGCGACCTGCAGGCGTGTCACCGCGCGGATCGGGCATGGCCGGCGATCCTCGAGTTGTACGACAACTATCAGGCACTCGACAACTCCGACTTCAACTTCATCGCGTGCACGGGCGCCACGACGTACACGGTCCACCGCACCGCGGCGAACCTCGATGACATCTCCGCACGTGAACTTGCGAACGCGGACGGCCCGGCCCCCGCGGTTCGCACCGGACAGGTGCAGGGCGACTATCTGGTGCAAGCCGGCGGCGCCGATCCGATCGACCTCGTCACGTTGACGATCGGGGGCAACGACGCCGAGTGGACGACCGTGCTCAAGGAGTGCATCAACCAGACTGACGTCGAGAACTGCTTCGATGGCACGCTCGACTTTCCGGGCACCGAGATGACGCTGCGCGAGTGGGCGGACTACCGCCTCTCGATCATCCCCACCCGCCTGCGACAGACGCTCGCCGACATCAAGTCGGCGGCGCCGGAGGCGACCGTGGTGCTCGCCGGCTATCCCGTGTTCGCTCCCCCGGCGGAGCGTGACTGCACGGTCAACGCGCTCGTTGGCGGCCTCACGGGCAAGAAGCTCACGCCTGCGGAGTTCGCCGTTTTCCGCGAACTGCAACTGCTCTTCGAACCCGAGATTGCCGCCGCGGCGGCCGACGCCCGCGTCCACTACGTGTCGGTGGCCGACGAGTTCGCCGGCCACGAGATCTGCGGGGAGGACGGCCAGTGGGTCAACGACCTCGACCTCAACTGGCACTGGACGGGACTTCCCACCCCCGAGACGAAGTCGTTCCACCCCACTGCGACCGGCCACCGCGCGTACGCGCGGGTGATCGAGAACTACATCACCAACCTCAGCCAGACCGGGTGGGAGCTGACCGACAGCGGCCTCCCGGTCAATCCGCGTGGGGGCTTCGGCCCGCTCTTCCAAGCGGCCTCCTTCGCCGCGGCCGCGGCGGCGACGTCAGTGCCGGACGCGGTCGCTGTCCGACTCGACTCGCCGAGCCGCGCGTGCGGCACCGGCGCGGGCATCGTGTTGCGGCCCGGCGACACGGTCACGGCGATCGCCGCCGGACTCGCACCGGGATCCGCGGCGTCTGCCACCATCTCCTCACCGGACTCGCCCGTCGAGGTCGTGACCGACACGACCGTCGCGCCCGATGGCTCGATCGCGGCCCCGATCACACTCCCGGCAGATCTGCCGACGGGCATCGAGTGGTACGTCTCACTGAGCGCGTTGCTCGACGACCGCGGCGCCTTCGGGATCGAAGGGCCGTATCCCAGCTCCGCCGGTGCAGCGCCGTGCATGGAGGACGACGTCGCCACAACCGGCCTGGACGCGCCCGTGGGTGTCGCCGTGCTCGACAACGACGACGACGGCGGGACGCCGTTCGATCCGGCCACCCTCGTGGCCGCCGCCGTCGACGGCGGAACGGTGGCCGTCGACTCGGCCGGAATCGTCACGTACACCCCGCCCCGCGGCTTCGTCGGGCGCGTGGAAGTGCGCTACAGCGTGTGCCGCACCGATGAACTGTGCTTCGGGGCGTCGCTGTTCGTCGATGTCGATCCCGGTTGCACCATCGTCGGGACGCCCGGCGACGACGACCTCGTCGGTACCCCCGGACCCGACGTGATCTGCGGGCTGGGTGGCGACGACGTGATCTACGGCCGTGACGGCGACGACACCATCATCGGTGGCCCCGGCGACGACTACCTGATCGGCGAAGGCGGCCGCGACCGGATCATCGGTGGCGACGGCCGCAACTACTACCGCCTCGACGGCGGCGACGACGCCGATGTCGAAGACGGCGACCGCGTCGTCGGCGGGGACACGACGCCCCCGACGATCGAGATCGTCACGCCGGCTGCCGGCACCTACGTGCTCCACGAGAGCGTCGTCGTGGACTACTCCTGTGACGACGACTCCGCCGTCGCCACATGCGAGGGCGACGTGCCCGTCGGCGACTTGCTCGACACGAGCGTGCCCGGCGAGCACACGTTCTCCGTGACCGCAACCGACGAAGCGGGCAACGAGGCGACCGAGCAGGTCACGTATCGCGTCGTCTACGTGTTCGGTGGGTTCGAGCGGCCGGTCGACGACCCGTCGACCGCGGCGCGCGCCGGCCGGACCGTGCCGCTCCGCTGGACGCTGAGCAGCGCAACCGGGCCGGTCACCACGCCGTCCGCGATCGTCTCGATCGGCTCGGTCGAGGTGACGTGTGACGGCGACGAGATGGGCGAACTCGAGCCAGCCGACAGTGTCGGGGGCGGGTTGACGCACCTCAGCGAGGGCCGGTGGAAGTTCAACTGGTCGACCTCTCGCACGTGGGGCGGCACGTGTCGCAACCTGGTGATCGGTTTCGCTGACGGAACGACTGCCGTCGCACTCTTCGAGTTCCGGTGATCCGACGCGCCCTCGCCATCGCGCTCCTGGCGCTCGCCGCCGGCTGTTCGTCGGACGGGCACAACGCGGAGGACGAGCGGCGGCTCGCGGCGCTCGTCGCCGACCCCGCAGCCGACCTTCTCCCCGTGGGAGCGCGGGTCACCGACGGGCCGACTCGATTGCTCGCGGAATCGGACAACGTCCAGCTCAGCGGCTGCTGCTACAACAGCGTCGTCGTTCGCTTCGACGCCGGCGGCGCACTGGATGGATTGATCGACCAGTACGTCGACCCGCTGACGGCCGCTGGATGGCAGGACGTCACGGTGCTGTGCAAATCCGCCTCGACGAATCTCTCTGCGCGGCGCGCGTTCGACGGCTTCACCGGTGCCATCAGCGTCGAGTACGTCGAGACGTCCCCCGGCGAATGGGACGTCGTCCAGGTCCTGTCCGCCTGGTATCACACCGAGGACTACGACCCGCCGCTCGGAAACCCGCCGGACACGTCCTGCCTGGGTCGCTGACGGATCGGCCTCGCCCTACGTTCAGCCGGCGAGTCAGCGTTACATCTGGTGCCTGGCACCGGATGTAACGTTTTCTGACCTAGACGACGCCGAAGGCGAGCATCGCATCGGCGACCTTGACGAAGCCGGCGATGTTCGCGCCGCGTACGTAATCGATCCGTCCGGGTTCGCCGGGCACCGCGCCGTGCTCGACGCATCGCTCGTGGATGCCGTGCATGATCTCGACGAGGTGCTGCTGCAACTCGGCTTCGTTCCACGACACCCGCGCCGAGTTCTGGCTCATCTCCAGCCCGGACACCGCGACACCGCCGGCGTTGGCGGCCTTGCCCGGCGCGAAGAGGATCTTGGCGTCCTTGAACACGTGGACGCCGTCGAGGTCGGTCGGCATGTTGGCGCCCTCGGCGACGGCAATGCAGCCGTTCGCCACGAGTCGGCGGGCGTCGTCGCCATCGATCTCGTTCTGGGTCGCACACGGCAGTGCGACGTCGCACGGCACCGCCCACGGCCCCCGATCGGCGTGGAACTCGGCGCGCGGAAACCGTTCGACGTACTCGGCGATCCGACCGCGTCGCTCGGCCTTCAACTGCTTCACCCAGGCCAGCTTCTCGGCGTCGATCCCGTCGGGGTCGTGGACGAACCCGCCGGAGTCCGACAACGTAACGGTCGTCGCACCCAGGTCGAGCAGCTTCTCGACCGCGTGCAGCGCGACGTTGCCCGACCCGGACACCACGCACGTCTTGCCCTCCACCGAGTCGTCGGCCCGGGCGAGCATGTTCTGCAGGAAGTACACCGTGCCGTACCCCGTCGCCTCCAGCCGGATCAGGCTGCCGCCGAACTCGAGGGCCTTGCCGGTCAGCACGCCGGTGAACTGGTTCGTGATCCGCTTGTACTGGCCGAACATGTAGCCGATCTCGCGCGGCCCGACCCCGATGTCGCCGGCGGGGACGTCGATGTCGGCGCCGACGTGGCGGTACAGCTCGGTCATGAACGACTGGCAGAACCGCATCACCTCATGGTCGGATTTGCCCTGCGGGTTGAAGTTGGAGCCACCCTTCGCCCCGCCCATCGGCAACCCGGTGAGGCTGTTCTTGAACGTCTGCTCGAATGCCAGGAACTTCAGCACGCTCTCGGTGACCGACGGATGGAAGCGCAACCCGCCCTTGTACGGGCCGATCGCGTTGTTGTTCTGCACCCGCCACCCCCGCTGTACACGGATGTTGCGGTTGTCGTCCTCCCAGCACACGCGGAAGCTGACGACGCGATCGGGCTCGGCGATCCGCCGGAGGATCTGGTACTCGTGGTACTCCACCTTGTCGCGGATGTAGTCGAACACGTCCTCCGCGACTTCGCTGACCGCCTGCACGAATTCGGGCTGGCCGGGGTTGCGTTTGTGGACGCCCTCGATGAACCGCTCGAAGTCGACGTGGTCCGAGACGCTCATCGCAACTCCCCCCTCTCGTCGTCCTGCCGCCCCTGCCGAACCCCAGGGTACGCCGTTCGACGACCCGGCCCGGACGCCGAGACCAGCCACCACTGCCCGAGGGCGATCGCGGACAGCACGTGCCACACGCCGTGGAACTGGAACACGCTCCTGGGATCGCACGTCGGGCTCGTTGAACGGCCGAGCACCCACGCCGCGGCCGCGGAGGCGGCCCCCAGCGAGAACACGATGAGGTCGGATCGCCGCCATCGCCGCCTCCGCCGCAGGTCCCACGCAACCATCGCGACGACGAACACACCCGTCGCGACGATCGGCACGTCGTGGAGCAACCTGGCCCCGACCGGCTGCGGACCGTGGAACGCCACGCTGCCGACGCCGATCGACGCGAGCAACGCGGCGAACACCAGCGAGGTCTGCCGTTCGCCGCCTCGGCGGAACGCCACGGCGGCGACGACGACGCCAGCTGCGACGTAGGCCAGGCTCGTCAGCGCGTTCACCGGCTGCGCGAGGACACCACCGCCGAGGAATTCGCAGTCGGATTCGCCGAGCGTGGGCCGCAAGATGTCCACCGTACCGGACCAGGACGGCCCGAATTCTCGCCCCGACACGTCGCCCGACCTGGGTGTTTGACAACGGCCGGCCGAGGGCATAGACGTAGACGGAGAGTCCCTCCCTACCGCTCTTCGAGAACATGCACCACCACCCCCACGTCGTCCTCGTCGGAGTACCCGGCTGCGGCAAGTCCCGCACCGGGTCCATCCTCGCCCGCCGGATGGGGCGCCCTTTCCTCGACGCCAACTCGGCATCTGGTGTGCCGAGCGGCCACGTGCTCCGCCAGAACCGCACCGCGGAGATCGACGAGGCCGAGCGGGGATGGCTCGAACGGGTGCTCGGCACGTCGGGTCCGCTCGTCGTGTCGGCGCCGTGGGAAGCCGTCGCCGTGCTCGACGAGGTCGATCGGGCCTGTTTCTGGGCCGTCTGGCTGGACGCCGCGCCGGAGACGTTGACCGACCGCCTGCGCGAAGACGACGCCGCGGTGTCCAGGACCGATCTCGACGCCTACCTCGCGGAGTACCGCGCGTCGACGACCGTCGCCGAGCGGATCGTCGACGTCCGGATCGCCACCGACGGACGGACGCCGGAGCTCGTCGCGACCGACATCGCGGCGGCGTGGCAGTCCCGCACCTCGGTCGCCTGACCCACCTGACCCCGCGCGGCGTCAGCGGCGCGACGACCGGCGTGCCGCCGGTGCCTGCGACCCGAGTGCGCCGACCGGTACCGAGCGGGCCTCGACGACGGTCCGGCGCGACGGCCCGGTCGACTCGGCGACGACGTTGGCGAGCAGCACGCCGGCGATGATCAGGTGGATCAGGCTGGTCGGGAACCACATCAGCAGTCCGGCCAGCCGCTGGTCGGTGAGTGCGTCGATCCCCCACCCTGGTGCGCCGCGAGCGTACGGCTCGTACCACGAGAACTGGGAGAACGTGATCAGCGCGGCGAGCACCACGCCCTGCATCATCAGCGAGAACACCGCAAGCACGCCCAGCCCGTCCGGCAGCCGTGACCGGCGTGTGCCGAGGATCGATGACCACAGCAGCAGCGCGGTGGCGATGAACGACGCGTGTTCGACGATGTGGACCCAGTCGTTGGCGACCGCCGCCTCGTACAACAGCGACGCATGCCACAGCCACAGCACCGCGACGAACAGCAGCCACCGGCGCAGCGGATCGCGCAACCAGTGCAGGCCGTGGACCAAACCGAACGCATGGCGGGTGGACACGAACCGTCGCCGGACCGACGTCGGCAACCCCCGCAGCAGCACGGGGCCCGGCACCGACACCGCGATCAGCGGGGCGGCGACGAACATCAGCAGCACGTGCTGCACCATGTGCGCCGACATCAGCACGGCCGACATCGCGTCGATCGGCGACAGCAGCGCCAGGGCGATCACGGCAAGGCCTCCGAGGAACGCACCGGTCTGGCACTGCGAGTTCCGCAGCGACCGGCAGCCCGTGACGTACAGCGCGGCGGCGACGAGCAGGCCGACCAGCACGAACGGGTCGAACCGCCACGCCGACCACACGTCGTGCGGTTGCACCGGGGCGCCATCGTGCGCCAGCACCGACGCCGCGATCAGCACGGCCCCACCACCAGGGCTGCGAGTCCGGTCACGAGGGTGGCGCCTGCGGCACCCATCCCCAGCACCTCACCGATGCGTGCCATCACCCGGTCGCCGTCGGCGCGACGCGCCGTCACGAGCAGGGCGCCACATCCGGCCATCGCGACGACGGTCGCGACGACGATCGCCACAACGAGGGCATCCGAGCCGACGAACCCGTTCGACCCCGACCGCTCGGTCGCGCAGGCGGCCTCTGCGACGAAGTAGACGAACGCGAAGTGGACGATCCACACGACCGGCCCGCCGATCGTGCGGACCCACAGCCCGACCGTGCTGGCCTGCCGGACGGCCGGCTCGAAGGGCGAGTCGACGGGGATCGGGGTGCGCTCGCTCATGACGTCAGGTACGGCGCTCCGTAGAGAACGGTGATCGAGATCGCGGCGATCACCCCGGTCGCCGCCCAGAACCGGGCGACATTGTCGACCGGGGAAAAGCGGCGGGCGGAGTAGTGACCACGAACGGCGTAGACGAGCGTCGAGACCGACATCACCACCGCGACGCTCGCGAGCACGATCGTGAACGCGCCGAGCGTGTGGAAGATCGAGCCGTAGGCGTGATCGCCCGGGCCGAAGTCGGCCGACGCGAGGTCGACCGCCAACAGCGCCACCGCCGCGACGGCGCACGCGCTGCCGATCGCCAATCCGCGGACCAGCCGTGCCCGGTCGCCGGCGAGAATGCCGCGCCGGCCGGCGCCAACGGCCCCAGCAGCAGCAGCGAACAGGACGACGACGACGGCCGCGATGCCGAGGCCGGGCCGGGCGACGCCGGCCGGAGGCCAGACAGGATTCTCCAGCCGAAGATAGAAGTAGCTGAGCAGGAAGCTGCCGAACGCGATCGACACGAACAGGATCGCCAACGCCATCCCCCACCGGGCGACCACCAGGCTGCCCGACGCTCGAACCGGCACGCCGTGGTCGCGTTCGAACGCCAGCTCCTCCTCCTCGGTCATCAATGGCGGGCTCGGCCGGTTCCACATCACGACCGACCCGATCACGATCGCCGCGCCGAGCAATGCGCCGAGCCGCAGTTTCAGCAGCTCACTGGCGAAGATCCCGACCGTTCCGAGCGCAGTGACGAACGGCCAGATCGACGTGTTCGCGACACGGAAGACTTCCTCGGGTTCCCCGTTGCCGGTGCCGACCACCAGCACCGCCCGCCATTTCAGCGGCCACCGCCCCAGGGCATGGGCCAACTGTTCGTGGCGGTCGTCGCCGCGGTGCAACTCGTCCTGGTCCCACAGCGGGTGCCGGCTGTGGACGATCGGCAGCCGCGTCCACCCCTGCTGCGGTGGCGGCGACGGCAGCGCCCACTCCAGGCTGTCGGCGCCCCACGGGTTGGCGCCGGCCCGCTGACCGTGTTTGCGGCTCCACCACACGTTGAGCACGAACAACCCGATCCCGGGCAGGATCAGCAGCAGGCCGAGCGACGAGATCAGGTTCCAGAGCCCCCACCCGGCGTCCTCCGGGTAGGTGTAGATCCGGCGCGGCATCCCGAGCAGACCGACGATGTGCATCGGGAAGAACGTGACGTGCACGCCGACGAACAGGAGCCAGAAGTTCCACCGGCCGAGCCGCTCGCTCATCATCCGGCCGGTGAACTTCGGGTACCAGTAGTACACCCCGGCGAAGATCGGGAACGCGACGCCGCCGATCAGCACGTAGTGGAGATGGCCGACGACGAAGTACGAGTCGTGTGCCTGCTGGTCGAACGGCACCGCTGCGACCATCACCCCGGTGATCCCGCCGATCACGAACGTGATCATGAAGCCGAACACGAACAGCATCGGCGTCGTCCACCGCACCTGCCCGTCCCAAATGGTCGCGATCCAGGAGAAGAACTGCACGCCGGCAGGGATCGCGATCACCATGCTCGCCGCCGCGAAGAACGCCAGCACGATCGCCGGCAGGCCGACGGTGAACATGTGGTGCGCCCACAACCCGAACGAGAGGAACCCGATCCCGATCATCGCGGCGACCATCCACGAATACCCCGCGATCCGGCGGCGCACCATCACCGGGAGCACCATCGACACGATGCCGGTCGCAGGCAGGAATTGGATGTACACCTCGGGGTGCCCGAAGATCCAGAACAGGTGCTGCCAGAGCAGCGAACTGCCGCCTGCGCCCGGCGTGAAGAAGTGCATTCCGAAGCCCCGTTCCAGCTCCAGCAGCAGGCTGCCGACGATCAGCGGCGTGAACGCGAACAGGATCATGAACGCCGTGATCAGCATCGCCCAGGCGTACAGCGGCAACCGGGCGAGCGTCATCCCGGGCGCCCGCAGCTTCAGCACCGCGATGATGATCTCGACGGCGCCGGCGATCGCGCCGATCTCCGCAACGCCGAGGCCGAGCACCCAGAAGTCGACGTTGAGGTCGGGCGAGAACTGCGGGCCGCTCAGCGGCGTGTACGCGAACCAGCCGACGTCGGGCACCGCGCTGAACAGCGTGCTGCTGTAGTACAGCAGGCCGCCCATCAGGAACGTCCAGTACGCGAACGCTCCGAGGCGCGGGAACGGCATCTCCCGCGAGCCCAACAGCATCGGCAGGGTGAGGATCGCGAACCCCTCGAAGATCGGCAGGATGACGAGGAACATCGTCACCGAGCCGTGGTTCGTGAACAGCTCGTTGTACAGCTGCGGGCCCACGATCTCGCTGTCCGGGCGGGCCAGCTGGAGGCGCATCACGACCGAGTCGACGCTGCCGCCGAGCAGCAGGAAGAAGAAGCCGGTGAGCATCATCCGGCGACCGACGGCGTCGTTCTGCACGGCGGTGAGGCGGCCCCACAGGCCGGGCTTGTCGTCCCACAGCCGATCGAGCTGCTCGGTCGTCGCGGCCGGCGCGGAGACCGGCGTCGTCGGATCGGTCAGCAGACCGGTCACCTCGTCGACGACCGGCTCACCGATCGGCCCGTGGCGATCGGATGGGGCGGCGACGTCGAAGCTCATCGCCCGCTCACTCCAGCGTCTCCAAGTAGGCGAGCAGGTCGTCGATCTCGGCGTCGGTCAGCGCGGGTGCAGGCATCAGCACCCCGGGCTTCACGTCGTGCGGATCGGTGATCCACTCACGGAGCGACGGAACCGTCGTGTCGAGCAGCCCTCCGGCGATGCTCGAACGGCCCATGAGATGCGTCAGGTCCGGGCCCGTCTCCCCGCCGGCCGACGCGCCGGAAATCGTGTGGCAACTCGCGCAGTCGTGGGCGAGGAACGTGACGAGGCCCCGCTGGGCGGGCGCAGTTGCCGGGTCCGCCGCGGGCGTCCGCTGCTCGGCGACCCAGGCGGTGAACCCGGCCGCATCGTGGGCGACGACGACGAGGTCCATGTTGGCGTGCTGCAACCCGCAGAACTCGGCGCACCGCCCGGCGTACTCCCCCGGGCTCGAGGCGTCGATCACCAGTGTGTTCACCCGTTCGGGCAGCAGGTCGAGTTTGCCGGCCAGCTCGGGGATCCAGAGGCTGTGGATCACGTCGGCCGATTGCAGCCGGAGCGCAACCGGTTCGCCGGCCGGGATGTGGATCTCGTTGGCCGTGACGACACCGTGATCCGGGTACCGCACCTCCCACCACCACTGGTGGCCGATCACCTCGACCTCGACGGCCGGCGGCTGCTCGGCGGTGCTGCGCATCGCCCACAGCGTCGCCCCGAGCACGACGGCGACGACCGTCGAGGGCAGCACGATGCCACCACCCAGCATCCAGCGCCGAGCTGTCGACGCGTCGGTCGTGCTGTTGCGGCGCGCACCGATGAACAGGGCGACCGCCACGACGGCGAAAACGGCGGCACCGAGGGCGAGCAGCAGCCACCACAACGCCGCGATCTCGCGGGCGTCGGAACCTCTCGGGTCGAGCGCACCGCGGACGAGTGACCCCTGCATGAGCGTTCGATACCCGTCGGGCGTGGCCCCGAAACGTCGAGCGGTCAGCGTCGGTGATCGGCCGTGTCGAGCGGGCCACGAGCGCCCCGGTCGATCGCGAACCACATCACGGCCAGCGCCGCGAGGCCGAGTGTGAGGCCGCCCAGTTCATCGGTGACGTAGTGCATACCGCGGTACAGCCGCGACGCCATCACCATCAGCGGCGCCACGACTGCAAGCGCGATGAACGGCAACCGGATCCATCGGTTGCGTGTGTGCCACGACACGACGACGGCCAGCCCGACGTAGAACACGACGGCCGCGGCGACGTGCCCGCTCGGGAAGCTGTCGGTCGGCGCGCCGTCGAGTTGCTCGACCGGCGGGCGCTCCCGGCCGACGAGCGTCGACGTGGTGAGAAATGTCGTGACTTCGATGATCAGCGCGCCCACGAGGAACACCCAGTCGTGCCACCGCCGGAACGACCAGAGGAAGACGGGGAGCAACACGACCGACGCACCGACCATCGTGACGGTGTCGGACGGCATCGACGCGACGTCGCTGAGGGTCGTCCATGTCGGGGTGCGCCGGTCAGCGAAGAAGACACTGATGTCGGCGTCGCGTCGCCCGAACCAGCTGCCCTCCCACGCCGACACGACGAGCACGCCGACCACCGTCAGTACGACGGTGAGTGCGACGTAACCGGCGACGATCGCCAGTGCGCCTCGGCGGTCGATCGGCGACTCGGTCCACCACCTCGGGGAGTCGGCGTGTTCCTGTCCGAGCGCCGGAGCGACCCCCGTGCCCGCACTCACGATTCGGCGGCCCCCTCGGCGCCGGGCACATAGAGCTCGTCGGAATGGTCGCCGTTGGCCCGGATCACACTGATCGCGGCGACGACTGCGGCGGTCACGGGGACTGCGACGAGGGCACCGACGATACCGGCGAGGGCCGCGCCGACACCGAGCGCGATCAGGATCACGACGGGATGGAGCTGCACCTGACGGCGCATCACCAGCGGCAGCAGCACGTCGCCTTCGATCTGCTGGATCGCCAGCACGACGGCCGCCAGGATCAGCGCGGTGGTCGGACCCTGGGACACCGCGGCGATGCCGACCGCGAGGAGACCCGCCAGCGTGGCGCCGACGATCGGGAAGAACGCAGCGAAGAACGTCAGTACCGCGAGCGGGAGTGCGGCCGGCACGCCGAGCACGACGAGAGCGATGCCGATCAGGACTGCGTCGACGAGGCCGGTGATCGCGATGCCCTTCAGCCATCCCTGCAGGCTGCCGAACGCCGCCCGCCCGGCCCGGTCGATGTCATCACGGCGAACCGGCTTCACCCGGCGGAGCATCCAGCGCCACATCTCGGGGCCATCCTTGAGGCAGAAGAACACGACGACGAGAGCGAGGAAGAAGCCGCCGACGACCTCGGAGATCAGACGGGCAGTCGATCCCGGTTCGTCGATCAGCCCCGAGACGAAGCCGTCACCTGCGGAGCCGATACGCCTGCTGAGGTCGTCGACCTGCGTCTCGCTGAGGCTCAGCGGGCCGGTCTGCAGCCAACTCTCGACGTCGGCGACGACCCGATCGAATTCGCCCGTGAAGTCGCCCGCGGCGGCCGCGATCGGTGCCGCGAGCAGCCATCCGAGCAGACCGAGCGACGTCGCGACGGTGAGCAGCGTGATCCAGGTGGCGAGCAGCCGTGGCATCCGCCGGGCCAACCGCTCGACGACGGGGTTCAAGAGCGCCGCCACGAGCAGCGCCACGAAGATCGGGATGACGACGACCCGCAGCACGACGACGGCCCGCAGCGCGATGTACAGCGCCACTGCGACCACGATGAACCGCCACGCCCACGCGGCCCCGTGCTGGAGGAACGCGGGAACGGCGGCCCGCGACGGCGGGCCGGGCCGGGTCGCTTCGTCCACCTCCGACACATGTCCGGGCGGCTCGGTCCGCGCGGCGGCCCTCGTCGACGATCCCGGGACCACCACTTCGAACATGGCCGGGTCGTACCCGGTGACGACGCGTCTCAATCTTCTCGTCCGCTCCGTGCCGACTCGTCGACGATTCCACCCGCTGCGCTAGCGTTTTCGCACGATGAGTTCATCGACGTCGAACGCCTTGCGGTACACCGAGGCCGAGCTGATGCGCGACCACGAACGGCTTGCGCCACACGTGGTCGCCGGCCGTCGGCTCCATGGCGGGTTCCACGCGGACGGGACGTACCAACCGCCGCGGGCGCTCGTGCGCGAGCGGGCGTTCGACGCGTGGAGCACCGCACTCCGCGACCGGGGCGGCGACGTCTTCCCTGCCGAAGCAAGCCTGCTGACCGGCGAGCGGCTGCCCAATGCGGAGCAGCAACGGGTGCTGTTGCGCAACGGTCTCGACCGGATGTTCTTCGACTCGCTCACGATCGTCGGCAAGATCGAGGCGCGCGGTCGGCTGCTCGCCGACGTGAGCTTCCCCGACCTGCAGCCCGCGATCGTCGACGACATCTCCGAGATGGCGATCGGCCACCTCGGACGCGGGCTGCTCGTGGCGCACGGCCTCGACGAGGGCGGCGAGCTCGAGTCGGAAGTCGGTGCGCACGACGCGATGTGGTTCATCGCCCGCGACCTCGTGTTCGACGAGGGTGCGCACCCCGACGCCGATCCGCCCGACAACATCGCCCGCCCGGAGGCTGGCCGGCGGATCATGCCCGAGCTCGCACCGGAGATCGAGGGGCTGGTCTCGCTGCTGGCGAACCTGCTGATCATCGAATTCCGGGCCGAGATCGGGTTCGCCGACACCCAGGCGATCTTGCGCACCGCCGATCTCTTCACCGACCGGCGTGAGGCAGCCGAGCTGGCGGCCGAGATCGTCGAGCGGATCCGCACCGACGAGGCGATCCACGTCCGCTCGCTGTGCCTCTACCTGGGCGAGCTGTGTTCGGTCGAATTCAAGACGCTCGACGGCGGCACGATCGCAGGCCGCACCCTGATCGACCGCTTCTGGGACGGCCTCGTGCAGTGGGCGACCGTGGAGCAACCGGCACTGAGCGTCGCCCGGATCCGGCCTGCGTACGAGGCCTACATCGCCACCCACCCCGATGCCGACCGCGTCCAAGCCGCCTTCGACGCCGCCGGCGTCGTCTGAACGGCACCCGAAAACGACGAACGGCCCCCGACATCTCGGAGGCCGTCTCGCACGTTGCTCCGGGAGCAGGGCTCGAACCTGCGACATTCTGATTAACAGTCAGACGCTCTGCCAGCTGAGCTATCCCGGAAAGGCTTCGCAGAGGATATCGCTTCGATCATTGCCATCACACGTCGATGCGTGGTTCGGCAGCTGTAGCACACGGTCGCGCATCCGTGAACGTGCCGATTGTGTCGCCGGGTCGGGTCGGCAACGGCGCGGTACGGCTTGGTGAACTGCGGACGCGGGATCTGCGTCACCGCTTCCCAATGGGAGATCGCTGCGTCGAGGTCCAGGTCTGCGTGCAGATAGAGATTGATCCGGAGTCGCGACTCGTCGATGTCGAACTGCGACCTGAGCCACGACAGAAAGAGGCGGATCAGGCGTGCGTCGCTGTTGGCGAACTTGAGGGCCCCGTCCGACTTGCTGCCCTCGCCGGCGTACAGCGCGAGGCAGAACATCAGCAGATCGCGGTCGGACAAGTCGCCGATGGTGGCATCGGCTTCGACGCGGCAGCGATCGAGTTCCGCGAGCTTCTTCAGGTGCAACGGATGCGGCGCATGATCACGATGACCGCGATTGCGCGGCCTCGGGACGAAGTCGACGTCGCGTGTCCACACCGACACGGACGACTTCGACACGCCCAGTTCCTCAGCGATCTCCAGCAGCGTCCACGATCGCGCCCGCAACTCACGCGCCCGTCCCCGCTCCACCGTCTTGCCGCCGTACCCCATTCATCCATGATGCCGACCAGGTGTCACAGTGGGTGGCGCCAAGCAGCCGCGGGCCGCAGGCAGGGTGGCGCCAAGCAACCGCGGGAGCAAGCCAGGTGGCGCCGAGCAGCCGCGGGAGCGAGCCAGGTGGCGCCGAGCAGCCGTGTGGCCCTTCCTGACGCCAGAGGCGGCAGCTCGGGCGCAGCCCGAGGACTCGAGTGCAGCGACGAAGTCGCTGGAGCCGGCGTCAGCCGGCAGACGCCGTCAGGCGTGTTCACTCGACTTCGAGGAACTCCCGCAGGCGTTGGCTGCGCTGCGGGTGGCGCAGCTTGGCGAGGGTCTTCGCCTCGATCTGACGGATTCGCTCGCGCGTCACGCCGAACGCCTTGCCGACCTCTTCGAGCGTCTTCGCCTGGCCACCGTCGAGCCCGAATCGCAGCCGGACGATCTCCTGCTCCCGCTCGGACAGCTCGCCGAGCACCTCGCCGACCGCGTCGGTGAGCATCGCCCGGGTTGCCGCATCGGCGGGGCTGTCGACCGAGTCGTCCTCGATGAAGTCTCCGAGGTTCGACTCGTCCTCCTCCCCAACCGGCGAGTCGAGCGACAGCGGGTCCTGCGAGATCCGCAACAGCTCGCGCACCCGGTCCGGTTCGAGCTGCACCCGCACCGAGAGCTCGTCGATCGTCGGCTCCCGCTCCAGCTCCTGGTGCATCGTGCGCTTCGCCCGCGTCACCCGGTTCATGTGCTCGACCATGTGCACGGGGATCCGAATCGTGCGCGCCTGGTCGGCGATCGAGCGCGTGATCGCTTGGCGGATCCACCAGGTGGCGTACGTCGAGAACTTGAACCCCTTCGTGTAGTCGAACTTGTCGACCGCCCGCATCAGGCCGAGGTTGCCCTCCTGGATCAGGTCGAGCAGCTGCATCCCGCGCCCCGAATAGCGTTTGGCGATGCTGACGACGAGGCGCAGGTTGGCCTGGGTCAGTTCGCTCTTGGCGCGTTCGCCGCGGCTGACGGCGCGCATCAGCATCCGGTTCTCGACGGCGTCGATCTCGGTTCCGGTCTCCGCCGCCTGGTCGATCTGTTGGGCGGCGTTGATGCCCTCCTCGATCAGCTGTGCGAGCCGCCGCTCGTCGTCGACCGTGAGCAGGTCGACCTGGCCGATCTCGCGCAGATACATCCGCACCGCGTCGGACGTACCCCCTTCCCCCTTGGGGGCGGCCTTCTTCATCCGCCGCCCGCGGCGCCGGCTCAACAGCTTCTCGTCGGCGTCGTCGGGCAGTGCCACCTCGTCGACGAGCACCTCGCGCACGATCGCCTGGTCGACTTCGTGATCTTCGGCGTCGATCGCGTCGTCGATCTCGATGCCGTGATCGGCCATCGTCGTCTGCACCTGCTCGATGACGTCGCCGGTCAGCTCGATGTGGCGCAGTACGTGGGTGAGGTCCTCGGCGTGCACTTCGCCGGACTCGCGCCCGCGCTGGACGAGCTCGCCCCACTCGTCACGATCGACACCACTGAAGGGGGCCCGCGGACCGTCGGGGGACGGTTCGGGCGCCGCTGACTCGGCGTCAGGTTTCGGCACCGGCTCGTTCTTCTGCTCGTCGATGAAGCCAACCTAGCAACGACTCCGCAGCCGTGAGAGCGCGCTGCCGGTCCGGATCGTTGAGATCGTCGAGTTCGACCTTCGCCCGCGAGTTCTCGCGCACGCGGTCGGGGTCGGTGACGGCCACTTGCGCCCGTTGTTCACGTCGGACCGCCGCGTCGATCAGCGTCTTCGCCTCCGTGAACGGGTCCAGCTTGAGGTCGGCGACCGCCGCCCGCTCGAGGATGTCGAGCGCATCGGGCGGTGCGATCTCGAGCGCTCCCTGAAGGTCGCCGTCGGACTCCGCCAGCGCGCGGAACGCGAGCCGGTTCGCATCGTCTTCGAAGAGGGCCTCGATCAGCCACGGGGCGATGGCATCCCACTCCTGCACCAACAGCACGAGCGCCCAGAACTCGGTGTTCTCCTTCGGACCGCGCGACCGCTTGGCCTGCATCTGGATCGCCGGCCGGCGCGTGCCGCGTTCGGCGAGGCGCACCATCTCGTTGACCGGCATGCCGACGTCGGCGGCCAACTCACCTGCATACAACATCCTGATCGACGAGTTCGGATGTTCGTTGATCACCGCCATCGCATCCTCGGCCAGCTTCACCCGATGCTCGGGCGAATCCTTGCTGCGACCCCGCATCGTGCGGTCGATCCGAAACTTCAGGAAGGGCACCGCCTTGTCGACCGCCTCGACGAGCGCCTCGGGATGCGTCGCCGCCAGGTCGCCCGGATCCTTGCCGTCGGGCAGCCTCGCCACCAACACCTCGACGGCGTGCTTCTGCTCCCACTCGTAGAACCGCTCGGCCGCGCCCTGGCCGGCCGCATCCGCATCGAACGCCAGCACGACCTTGCTCGCGTACCGCTTCAGCAGCCGCACGTGCTCCTCGGTCAGCGCGGTGCCGCACGTCGCGACAGCGCGCGGCACGCCCGAGCGGTGGAAGCCGATCACGTCGGTGTACCCCTCACAGACGATCACCTGGTTCTGCTTGGCGACGTCGGCCTTCGCCCAGTTGAGGCCGTACAGCGTCTTCGACTTCGAATAGATCGGCGTCTCCGACGAGTTCTTGTACTTCGCAGGATCCTCCGACCCCGGCAGGATTCGCCCGCCGAACGCAAGCGCCTCGCCGGACTCGGAGAAGATCGGGAACATCACCCGCGCCCGGAACGAGTCCTGCATCTTGTTGCGCCGGTTGCGGAACGACAGCCCGACGTCCTGCATCACGTCGGCCGGCGCTCCGAGCCCTCGTGACAGCGCATCCCAATCGTCGGGCGCCCAACCGAGTTTGAACTGCCTGGCGATGTCGCCGGCCAGGCCGCGGCGTCGCAAGTAGTCGCGCGCCGGCCGGGCGTCCGGGTCGGTGAGCAGCCGCTGGTGGTACCACTCGACCGCCTCGCCCATCGCCTCGGTCAGCTTCTTGCGCCGAGACCGCTCCTGCGACTGTCCCGCCGACGTGTAGTTGAGTTGGATGCCGGCCTTGGCTGCCAGGTGCTCGACCGCACCCGGGAAGTCGAGGTGCTCGATCTCCTGGATGAACGTGAACACGTCGCCGCCCTTGTCGCACCCGAAGCACTTGTAGCGACCGGTTTCCTCGCGGACGTTGAACGATCCGGACTTCTCGGCGTGGAACGGGCACAATCCGACCCAGTTCCGCCCGACGCGCTTGAGCGCGACGTAGTGCTGGACCGTGTCGACGATCGACACCGTCGAGCGCAACCGCTCGATGTCCTCGTCGACGATCCCCATCGACTCGCACACTACTGCTCGCCGGCGCGCCACCCTCAGGCGTCGCGGAGCGCTTCAGTCGCCCGGCAGATCGGCCGTCTCGTCGAACGCCCGGCCGGCCGTTTCGGCGTCCGCGGCGGTGCGCGTGACCTTCAGCGAGAAGCCGATCGACGCGCTCAGCACGATCGCGATCACGATCAGGGAGAGCCACGTGGGGATGTGGTACCACTCGGCGATGATCATCTTCACGCCGACGAACGCAAGGATGATCGCGAGCCCCTGCTGAAGGAACGCGAACCGGTTGTGCATGTCGGCGAGCAGGAAGTAGAGGGCGCGCAACCCGAGGATTGCAAACGCGTTCGAGGAGAACACGATGAACTGCTCGTTGCTGACCGCGAGCACCGCGGGCACCGAGTCGACCGCGAAGATCACGTCGGTCGCCTCGACCAGCATCAACACCGCGAACAGCGGCGTGGCGAGACGCCGGCCGGTCGAGCGGCTGAAGAGCTTCTGTCCGTCGAACTCGTCGGTGGACGGAACGAAGCGGTTGACGACCCGGAGGAATTTCGAATTGCCGGGATCGACGTGGTCGTTCTCCGTGAAGATCAGCTTGCCCGCCGTATACAGCAGGAAGGCGCCGAACACGTACAGCACCCAGTCGAACCGCTCGATCAGGGCGACGCCGGCGAAGATGAAGATGGCCCGCAGTACGAGGGCCCCGAAGATGCCCCAGAACAGCACCCGGTGCTGGTACTTCCGGGGCACCTTGAAGTACCCCATGATCAGCGCCCACACGAAGACGTTGTCGATGCTGAGCGACTTCTCGATGAGGAAGCCCGAGATGTACTCGCCGCTGGCGGCAGCGCCGAACCACCATGCGACGACGCCGGTGAACGCAATGCCGCACCCGATCCAGACCGCGGACTCGATCGCCGCCTCGCGGGTGCCGACCTCGTGCGCTTCCTTGTGCACGACGAGCAGGTCGACGAGCAGCATCGCGGTGATGATCACCAGCAGCGCCAGCCACTGCCACGCCGCGACGTCGAGATCGACGAGGTTGTCGCGACCCTTCTCGGCCGTCACGAAGAGCTGCGTGAGCATTCGCACAGTGTGCCCGGCCGGCGCCGAAACCAAACGATTGCGGACCGCCGTTTCCGAGGGCCGGATCAGCGGGCCCGGCGCGCCGCGATCACCGCCTGCGCCGCCGCCAGACGGGCGATCGGCACGCGGAACGGCGAGCACGAGACATAGTCGAGTCCGGCGTCGTGGAACAGCTCGATCGACGCGGGGTCACCCCCGTGTTCGCCGCACACGCCGATCCGCAGCCCGGGCTTCGCCGCCCGCCCCCGTGCGGTCGCCTCGCGCACCAGCTCGCCGACCGCGTCCGCGTCGATCGTGACGAACGGGTTCGACGGCAGCACACCGTGCGCGAGATAGGCCGGGATGACCCGCCGCCCGACATCGTCGCGGCTGAACCCGTAGGTCAACTGGGTCAGGTCGTTGGTCCCGAACGAGAAGAAGTCGGCCTCTTCGGCGAGTTCGCCGGCGCGCAACGCGGCCCGCGGCGTCTCGATCATCGTGCCGACCGAGATGTCGGCGCGGGCGTCCGCGTCCAGCCCTGCGGCTGCGGCTGCCTCGTCGACCCACGACCGGGCGAGTGCCAACTCGGCCCGGCTGACGGTCAACGGGATCATGATCTCCACGAGCGGATGCCGACCCGCGTCGCGTCGGTCGTGCACGGCGGCCAGCAGCGCCCGCACCTGCATCGCGTACAGGCCCGGCTTGATCACGGCGAGACGCACGCCCCTCGTCCCGATCATCGGATTGTGCTCGGCCCAGTCCAGGGCTGCGTCCAGTTGCCGCTGCTCCTCGTCGTCCAACCCGGGTCCCGCCCGCTTCACCTCGAGGTCGAGCACCGACGGCAGGAACTCGTGCAGTGGCGGGTCGAGCAGCCGAACCGTCACCGGTAGGCCGTCCATCACGGTCAGGATCTCCGCGAAGTCCGTCCGTTGCACCCTGCCGAGCTCGTCCAACGCCACCGCCTCGTCCTGCGCTGTGCGCGCCAGGATCATCGCCCGCATCACCGGCAGCCGATCTGGGGCGAGGAACATGTGCTCGGTACGGCACAGCCCGATGCCCTCAGCGCCCAACATGCGAGCCTTCTCTGCGTCCGCCGCCGTGTCGGCGTTGGCCCGCACCGCGAGGTGCCCGCGCCGTACGTCGTCGGCCCAGCCGAGCACCGTGAAGAACGCGGCCGGCGGCGGCAGCGCGGCACCGCCCTGCGCGCCGAGCATCACCTCACCCGTCGACCCGTCGATCGAGATCGTGTCCCCCTCCGCGACGACCGTGTCGCCGACCGCGAACGTCGTGCCGCTGATCGTGATCTCCCCGGCACCGACAACCGCGGGCGTGCCCCATCCGCGTGCGACCAGCGCAGCGTGGCTGACGAGATCGCCACGCGTCGTCAGCAGCCCGGTGGCGACCATCATTCCGTGGACGTCGGCGGGTGTCGTCTCGGTGCGCACCAGGATCACCGCCTCGCCCCGGTCGGCCGCGTCAGCAGCGTCGTCGGCGGTGAAGTACACGGTTCCGGTGGCGGCCCCCGGCGACGCCGCCAACCCGCTCGTCAGCACGGTCCCGGCGGACTCGAGCCGGGCATGGATCACCGCTTCGAGGTCCGCCGCGCTCAGCGACATCAGCGCGGCCTCCCGGTCAGCGGGCGCGTCGCCGGCATCGACGGCCGCGGCGACCGCCGATTCCAGCGCATCGCCTGCGGTCAGGTCATCGGCCATCGCTTCCAAGCCTGGCACGCCGGCCGGGCATCACTCGACGACGAGTTCGGCGAACATCCCCTCGACGATGTGCGGCGGTCCCCCGGCCACATCGGGCGGGCCGCCCTCGGCCGCCGCTGCCGCTGTCAGGTACTCCTGTGGATCGGCGCCGGTGGGGATGACACAGATCAGGGCGTACCGCCCTGGAGTCGCCAGCACGCCGGTGCCCTCGACGGCGAAGCCGGCTTCGCCCGGTGGCGCGACGAGCACCGTCTCGACGAGCGGGAAGAACGCGGCAAGCTGGTCGGGTGGGAGCTGCACCAACTCCTCGACCGACCGCTCTTCGTCGTCCGGCAGCCGGATCGCCACGACCTCGTGAACCTCTTTCTCGCTGTCGTTCTGCAACGTCAGCGTCGCCCCGGCCTGCGCCTTCGTCGGCACATCGACGAACGAGTAGTCGATCGCCGTCACGTCGATCGGGCCGGCAACCGCGTCCGGCTCGTCCGAGCCGCACGCGCCGAGCACCGGCGAGAGGAAGAGTGCCGTCGTGATCAGTGCGCGGCGACCGAGTGGAATGGAGTCGGTGATGTGGATCATGGTCCCACCGTGACGAACCCCCTTCTGAAATCCTTCGGAACGGGCGCCGGGGTCGGGACCTCGCCGGGCCGTAACATGGGCGCGGATGTTCCGCCTGCTGGGTTTCAACGTGCATGTGCAACCCGGCTTCGTGATGTTCATGCTGCTGATCGTCGTGCTGTACGGCGACGAGTTCGGCCTGTGGCTGGCGGGCGCGATCGCCGGCTTCACGCTGATCCACGAGCTGGGTCACGCCGTGTCGGCGCGTCGCAGTGGTGCGCACGCCGAAATTTCGCTCGGCTTCCTCGCCGGCTACGCGTCCTACGTGCCGACGCGACCGATCTCGCGCGCCGAGCACGCGTGGATCTCGTTCAGCGGTCCCGGCATCCACATCGCCACCAGCGTCGCTGTCCTCCTCGCGCTCGGCGCCAACCCACTCGACCCCGCGTCGTTCGACTCCGACGCAGCCACGTTCGCGATCTGGTGGGCCGGCCCGGCGATCGGCCTGCTCAACCTGATCCCGGTCCTGCCGCTCGACGGCGGCAACATCGTCGTGCAAGGTCTCGATCGGCTGGTCCCCGGTCGCGCCCGCCGGATCATGCTGCTGTTCTCGATCGGCGTCACCGGTGCGGCCGCCATTGCGATGTTCGCCAGCGAGCGGTTCCGCGGGTTCGGCATCTTCATCGCATTCCTGCTGGTGACCCAGCTGCAGATGCTCGGCTCGTCGAAGGCACCGACGTCACCCTGGAACGACGCCGCCCGCTCGCTCGCAGCCGGCCGGCCGGGCCGGGCCCGGCGGACGTTGACGGCAGCGCTGAGCCACAGCCGGCCGAACGCCGCGCCACTGCCGATCGAGGTGGCCCCGACCCATTTGCGCGAACTGGTCGATCTCCTCCCCCGGCCCCTGCCGTTCGGCGACCCGACCAACGAGTACCTCCTGGCCAACGTGCTGATCTCGATCGGCCGCCACGAGGACGCTGCGCACTACGCCGCAGCGAGCTTCGCCCGCCATCCCAACACGCTCAGCGCGTCCGCTGTGGCGCGCGCCTCCGGCGCACTCGGCGACCAGCGGACGGCGATCGGGTGGCTGCGCGCCGCAGCCGATGTCGGCACATCACCTGCCGGGCTCGCGCACGTGATCGACGGCTCACCCGAGTTGATCGGGGTACGCAACCACCCCGACGTCGAGGCGATCCGCCGCACCCTCAGCCCTGCCGGCTGATCGAGGCCGGACCGTCTCAGAGGTGCGCGGGTGCCCGACCGACCTCGACGCCACGCTTGACGTAGCCGAGGGCCGTCGTGCCGCTGACACTGGTGATCGTGCCGGCCTCGGTGCCGTCGGCGTCACGGATCGGGTCGCCGGGTCGTGCGCCCGCGTCGACGTCGACGATCCGCAGCCGTTTCGGTGCGTCCGCGCCGCGGCTGTCCATCCGCTCGACCAGTTCCTGTCCCGGGTAGCAGCCCTTGGTGAAGTCCACCGCCTCGCGCACGATGCCGGTCACGGCGGGGATCGTCTCGCCTGGCACGATCTCAGCGCCCATCCGCGGCCACCCGGCCGCGACGCGTGCCGCCTCGTGCTCGGGGCTCGGGTCGGGTCGCTCGGCGGCACGGAACTCTGTGTGCGCGTCGACGCGGATCCTGAACCGGTCGATCCGCGCCAGCAACGCCTCCCCGTACCCCGCATCCGTGTCCAGCACGAACGTGTCCTCGGCGGTGCGCGCGATGCGGGCCAACGCGGTGATCTTGCCGTTCGGTTCGAGCACGAGCGTCCAGCGAGTCTCGCCAACGGCCTGGTCGCGGACCTCCTGGGCGACCTGCGACTGGAGGTAGGTCAGGGCATCGCCGCCACTGACGGTGATGTGGTCGCGGGCGGCGGGGTCGATGAACGGAGCGGCGTCGGGTGCCATGCACCCAGTCTGGCGGCACGTCAGCCCAACACCTCGGCGCCTCGTCATACCGCGTCAGTGTCCGACCGCCTGAGATCGCCCTCGCGGGCCCGTCCCATCCGATGCAAGCACCAGATGAGACCGGCCCGCTCCTACCAGCGTGCCACACTTCTGGGACGATGACGAGCGAGTTCCGAGGTTTTGGCGACATCGACCAGCTCGCGCAGCGTGCCGTGGACGCCGTCCTGCGGCTCGTCGGCCGGGCCATCGCGCTGGCGCGCGGCGTCCTGATCGTGACGCTCGTGTTCGCCGGCGGCGGGTTCCTGCTGGGTGTCGCCGCGCTGTCGGGCGGGATCGAAACCGTGTGGATCGTCGTCGGCGGCTTCTTCGCGGCCCTCGCGATCGTCGCGGTCGTGACCGCAATGCTGCGGCTGCGGGCAGTCCGCCGGGTCGCCGGCGACCTGTTCGACGACGTCCGGTCGCTGATCGGCGGCGACGAGCAGACCCAGCGGACCGTCATCGAGACCGTCGAGTCGACCGACGGCGACGACAACGAGGGCCTGGTGGTCGTGTCACGGCAGTTCCTCTCGATGCAGAACGCCATCGGCGGACGCGTCGACCAGTTCCGCAGCCTCGCCACCGCCCTCACGGCCGTGACGAGCTTTCCCGGCCTCGTCGCGTTGGCAGTCGTCGTGTCGTTCGTGTTCGCCGGCCTCGGCTTCCTGTTCCTGATCGCCCTCGCCCTCTGAGTCAAAGTTGTGCCAGGCACAACTTTGACGTCTACGCCGTTGTACCGGCGGCGCGGCGGGCGGCGGTCATCCGGCGGGCGGCGGGGATCGCGGCGAGCAGGGCGGCGGCCTTGTTGCGGCACTCCAGATCCTCGTCGTCGGGATCCGAGTCGGCGACGATGCCCGCTCCCGCCTGCAGGCTGGCGGTCGAGCCGTCGCCGGTGATGAACATCGTGCGGATCGCGATCGCGGTGTCGAGATTGCCGGACCAGTCGATGTAGCCGACGACACCGGCGTACGGCCCACGCTTGACCGGCTCGAGCTCGTCGATGATCTCCATCGCCCGCACCTTCGGCGCGCCCGACACCGTGCCGGCCGGCAACGTCGCCCGCAGCACGTCGATCGGCCCGAGACCGTCGCGGAGATCGCCGGCCAGCTGCGACGTGAGGTGCATCACGTGGCTGTACCGCTCGAGCGTCATCAGCTCGTCGACATGCACCGACCCGAACTCGGCGACCCGTCCGACGTCGTTGCGGGCGAGGTCGACGAGCATCACGTGCTCCGCGCGCTCCTTGGGGTGCTCGACCAACTCGGCCGCCATCAGCCGGTCGTGCTCGTCGTTCTTGCCCCGCCGTCGCGTCCCCGCAATCGGCCGTGAGATCACCTTGCGATCGAGCAGCTGCACCATCGGTTCTGGCGACGAGCCGACGATCGTCAGCTCCGGATGCTTGACGAAGTACATGTACGGCGACGGGTTGACCTGCCGCAGTACCCGGTACACGTCGAGCGGATCGGCCCCGAGCTCGATGTCGTATCGCTGGGCGAGCACGACCTGGAAGATGTCGCCCGCGACGATGTGTTCCTTGGCGACCTCGACCGCCTTCTGGTACATCCCGCCGGGCATCGTCGAGTGCAGCTCGGGCAGTTCGTCGTCCGCCGACGGGGGCGGCACCGGCGTGTACGGCAGCGGTTCGGCGAGGTCGGCGACCGCCTGCTCGACTCGCGCGACCGCTGCGTCGTACGCCGTGTCCAGCTCGTCGGCCGACAGCCCGAGCGTCGGCACGCTCTCGATCAGGTAGACCCGCTGCCGCCAGTGGTCGAA
>JABDKP010000013.1 GCA_013002175.1 Ilumatobacter sp. | reverse complement strand
GGCCCCGCGGCGCGCACCGCTGCCTCCGAGCCGCCAGCGCCGGCACCGCCGAAGCCCGATCCGCCCTACGTCGTCGCGGCCAAGCAGCGGCGCAAGGTGCCGTTCTGGGCGATGGCCACGCTGAGCCTGATGCCGGTGTGGGGATTCATGTACGTGCGGGCGCTCACCGAGGGCGGCGAGGTCGCCGGTGGTCCCATCGGCGAGGGCGCCGAGGTCTACGCCAACTGCGCCAGCTGTCACGGCGGCGCCGGCGGGGGTGGCGTGGGGTACGCCTTCAGCGAGGGCGAGGTGCTGCAGACGTTCCCGCAGATCGAGGACCAGATCCGGTACGTGTACTACGGCACCGAGCGCTACAACCTCGATGGCGTCGAGATCTACGGCAACCCCGAACGCGAGGGCGGTCCGCACATCACGGGGGCGCAGGGCGTGATGCCCGCGTTCGGCGGTTCGCTGACCGACGAGGAGATCGTCGCCGTCATCTGCCACGAGCGGTACACGCTCGGCGGCGCCGATCCCACCAGCGAGGAGTACGAGGCCGAGTTCGAAGCCTGGTGTGCCGAGGGTGCACCGGTGTTCGAGGAGATCGCGACGGGTGCACTGCTGCTCGAGTCCGCCGACGCGGTCGAGCCCTTCGACATCAACGGCGAACCGTTCTTCGTTTCCCCGATCGGGCCGGTCCCGATCCCCGGCACGGCGCCCGGTGGTGCGATCGGCGGCGCCGGTCAGCCGACATCACTGGGTGGCAACGACGAAGGCTCCGGCTGACCCGCGGCCCGCGGACCCGGACAGGCGCGTCGACGCCGTGACCGAGCACCTCGACGACCCGGCGGATCTCGACGACCTGACGACCGACGTCCTCGTCGTCGGTGGCGGCCCGGCCGGATCCGCCGCCGCACTCCGCCTCGCCCGCGCGGGCCACGACGTCACGCTCGTCGAGAAGCGCCCCGTCGGGCGCCACAAGTCGTGCGGCGATCTCGTCTCGCCTCGCGCGCTGGCCGAACTGCAACTGCTCGGCACCGATCTCGTGACAGCGCCGACGGGCGGTTCGGCGTTGGCGACGGCCGCGCACCACGTCGCGGGCGTGCGGTTCACCCACGGCGGACGCTGCACCTCCGTCGCCTGGCCGCAGCATCCCGGGTTCCCCGGGCACGGCGTCGTCGTCCGCCGGGAGATCCTCGACCAGCACCTGCGCGACGAAGCCGCTCGCGCCGGGGCGACCGTGCTGATGGGGCACGAGGCCACGGCACCGATCGCCGAGCGCGGATTCGTGCGTGGTGCGACGATGACGCTGCCGGGCGGCGGACAACGCGCGATCCGGGCCCGCTTCGTCGTCGTCGCCGACGGCGCGAACAGCAGGTTCGGCCGCGGTCTCGGCACGTCGCGCCGGCGCAACTGGCCGTACGCGATCGCCGCCCGGACCTACTTCGCCTCTCCGCGCAGCACCGAGACATGGATCGAGTCCGCAGTCGGGCTGCCCGATCACCACGGCAACCCGATCGCCGGCTACGGCTGGGTCACACCGATGGGCGACGGCAACGTCAACGTCGGCGTCGGCGTGCTCTCGACGCACCGTGACATCAAAGGGCTGAACACGCTGAAGCTGCTCGACGCGTTCTGCGATCGGATGTCCGCCGACTGGCAGTACGACGCGTCGCGACGGTTGAAGGACCCGACGCGCCTGCGGCTACCGCTCGGCGGTTCGATCGAACCGAAGATGGGTCCGACGTTCCTCGTCGTCGGTGATGCGGCGGGAGCGGCCAACCCGTTCAACGGCGACGGCGTCGACGCCGCACTGCTGTGCGCACGGCTCGCCGCCGGTGTGCTCGACGAGGCGCTGACGACCGAGAACTCGACGACGCTCCAGCGGTATCCGATGCTGCTCGCCGACGAGCTCGGACGGTTCCGCAAGGTCGGCCGGCTCTCGGCCCGGTTCCTCGGCCGGCCGGCGATCCTCAAGCCGGCCCTCGAGCTGGCGGTGCGCAGCGACGCGACGATGGGCGCCGTACTGCGCATCGCGGGCAACGAGCTGCGCGCGCGCCCGGACGCCGGGGGCGCCGAGCGGGCGTACGCGGTCGCCGCGCTCGTGTCGCACCTCGCGCCGTCGTGGTGATCCCCACGCCTACTTGGCGCTGCGGCGGGGGCGCAGCACGCGGGGGATCCGGAGCGTGATGACCGAGAGCGCCAGGATCACCGGGAAGATCTCCAACCTGCCGAGCAGCATCTGCGCCATCGCCACCACCCGGCCGAGCCGCGGGATCGACAGGAAGTCGTTGGCGTGGTCGAGATCGCCGAGGCCGGGTCCGACGTTGCCGAATGCCGTCGCGGACGACGAGAACGAGGTGATCATGTCCGGGCCGGTCATCCCGATCAGCACGGCACCGCCGCCGAACACCGCGAGCGCGAGCAGCAGGAACCCGACGACCTTGCGCGCCACGTCGTCGGGCAGCAGGGCGTTGCCGACCCGCACCGGACGAACGAGCCGCGGATGGAGGTGTCGCAAACCTTCGCGGTGGGCGAAGCTGGCGACGGCCATCGTCCGCAACACCTTCACGCCGCCGGCCGTCGACCCGGCCATCGCCCCGATCGGCATCACGATCAACAGCAGCAACTGCGCGGTCTGACTCCACAACCCGTATTCGGTGACGACATAGCCGGTCGTCGTCACCGTCGCCGCCGTCGTGAACAACGCATCACGGAAGCCGGTCGTCTGGCCGCCGCTCCAGCCCGACGAGATGAACGCCCACATCGCGATCGACGCGACGATCAGGAGGTAGACGTGGAACTCGGTCGACCTCAGCAGCGGCCGGACGTTGCCACGCAGGGCGCGGTAGTACAGCGTGAAGCTGCCGCCGGCGAGCAGCATCCCGACGATGCAGATCCACTCGAGCAGGGCGGAATCGAAGTGCCCGAACGACGACTGGTACGGGCTGAACCCGCCGGTCGACACCGTGGTGAAGCTGTGGCTGACCCCGTCATAGAGGCTCATCCCGGCTGCCCAGTATGCGGCGGCCATCAGGACCGTGAACCCGATGTACACCGCCCACAGTCGGCGCGCCGTTTCGCGGACCCGTGGCGTGAGCCGTTCGCCGGTCGGCCCGGGTGCTTCGGCCTCCAGCAGGCTCATGCCGCCCGAGCCGACGGTCGGCAGTACCGCGACGACGAGCACGATGACGCCCATTCCGCCCATCCACTGCGTCATCGACCGCCAGAAAAGTAGCCCCTGCGATGTCGCCTCGATGTCGGGCGTGACCGTCGCGCCGGTCGTCGTGAACCCGGCGATCGACTCGAACAGTGCGTCGTCGAAGCTCGCGAAGTGACCGGTGACGAGGTAGGGCACGGCTCCGACGAGCGAGATCGCAACCCATGCCACCGTGACGGTCATGAACACATCGAGGACACGGATCTGTTTCGGCACGATCGTCGTCCGCCACATCACCGAACCGACCGCCCACACCACCACCCCGGTGATCGTCAGCTCCAACACGTCGGGGCCACCGTCGACCAGGTCGACGATCCCGCACAGGAAGACGCCGATGCCGACGACCGCAAGAGTCAGGCCGACGATGTTCGCCGGCAGTGACGGAAAGCGTGACGGGCCGAGCAGGTGCTCGCCCCGCGAGCCGAAGACCGACCTCCGCGAATCGGTCAGCGCGGACGGGTCGGGACGGTGACTCCGCCGACGCACCGCATCGAGCCGGCTCACGACACGAACGCCTTGCGCAGCGCGGCGATCGAGTCCGGGCGCGCGAAGACCACGACGTTGTCACCGGCGTGCAGCACCGTGTTGCCCCGCACGATCCGGCCCGGTTCGCCCGGGCGGATCACGGCGCCGAGCACCACCGAGTGCGGCAGGTGCAACTCGGCCACGACGGCCCCGTCGGCCTCGGAGCCCGCTTCGATTTCGAATTCGTCGACCTCGATGTCGCTCTCGAGGAACGTTGCCACCGACGCCGTGCCACCGCGGATGTGGCGCAGCACCGCGTTCGCCGACGCCGTGCGCGGACTCAGCGCCGCATCGATGCCGAATTGGCGCACGAGCGGCAACAGGCTCAGCCGGTGGATGACCGCGACGGTGAACGTGCTCTTGGAGATCGCTGCGAAGGCGCATGCGAGCACGTTCGCCGCGTCGTCGCCGGTCGCCGCGATGACGAGGTCCTTGTCGGTGATCGACTCCTCGTTGAGCATGTCGGTGTCCTCGATGTCGCCCTGGACGACCGTCACCCTCGGCATCGCCTTGCTCAGCTCGCGCGCCCGGCTGACGTCGTGCTCGACGAGGACGACATCCGCACCCTGCCGTTGCAGCCGTTCCGCGACCCGCGAACCGACGGTGCCACCGCCGAGCACCATCACCCGCTTGGCGCGCTGGTGAGCCGCACCGAGCAGTTCGAGGATCTCGTTGCGGCTGTTTCGCGTCGTCAGGACGCGTACATGGTCGCCGACTTCGAGACGCTGGTCGCCACGCGGGATCACGGTCTCGCCATCGCGCGTCAGTGCACCGAAGAGGAACTTCCAGTCCGGCTCGAACGATGCGCCGATCTCCGCGAGCGTGCTTCCGGCGAGCGCGGCGTCCTCGCCGATCGTGCACCCGAGGACGAGGAGGTCGCCCTCGGACATCTGGTACACCTCGTCGGCACCGGACGAATGTGTCAGCGCCATGATCTCGTCGGCGGTGTCGGCGTCCGGGTCGATGATCACGTCGGCGCGCATCACCTCGCGCAGCCGTCGGCCGCTCTCGCTGCGCAGTTCTTCGGTCTGGATCCGCACGACGGTCTGTGACACGCCGGCCTCCTTCGCGAGCAAGGAGGCGATCAGGTTGACCTCGTCGTTCTGCGTCACCCCGGCGAGCAGATCGGCGCGATCGATGCGGGCGGCCTGCAGCGTGGAGGGCAACGTCGCGCTGCCGACGACGATCTGGACGTCGAGTTCCGCGCCGATCGCAGTGGCGATCGCCTCGTCCTGCTCGACGACGACGACGTCGTGCCCTTCGGCTCCGAGACGTTGCGCGAGATACCAGCCGACCTCGCCGGCACCGACGATGACTACGTGCATCGCATCAGCCTGCCCGATCCACCGCGGTCCGACGCGACTTTGGCGCGGAGATCTGCGGCGGCGTGAGGGTGAGGGCGCTCAGGCGCTGATCGAAACCGAGTCGAGCAGGTTGCCGGGCGCCGCCCGCAGGGCCTCGACCGCCGGCGTGTCAGCCAACTCGGCGCAGGCCGTGACGGCCCGGTCGACGTATTCGTGTGCGGTCGCAATCGCTGCGTCCACGCCGTCGTTGGAACGCACGATCGCCAGCGCCTTGTCCTGTTGCGCCCCGTCCAGCGGCGACCCGAGCAGGTCGGCGAGCTCGGCCGCCGCGGTCGATCCGAGCGCGAGTGTGCGGAGGACCGGCAGCGTGTACACGCCCTCGACCATGTCGTGACCGGCCGGCTTGCCCAGCTGTTCATCGGTCGCGGTGATGTCGAGGATGTCGTCGACGATCTGGAAGACCATCCCGTACGCATTGCCGAAGTCGGTGAGCGCGTCGATGACGCGGCGGTCGTGTCCTGCGACGATGCCGCCGATGCGTGCCGCCGATCCGTAGAGCGATGCCGTCTTGCCATGGATCGAGGCGAGGTAGGACGACTCCGGACGCGTGACGTCGTAGGTGTGCCGGAGCTCCTCGATCTGTCCCTCGCACAGCCAGCCGATCGTGCGCGCGAGGAGCCCGGCGACCTCGGTGCCGAGCGACGCCGCGATCTCCGACGCCCGCGCGAGAAGAAAGTCGCCGGCGAGTATCGCCTGGAGGTTGCCCCACTTGGCGTTGACGGTCTCGACGCCCCGCCGTGTGTCGGCCTCGTCCATCACGTCGTCGTGGTACAGCGAGCCGAGGTGCACCAGTTCGCAGGACACACCGCCGAGCACGACGTCGTCGCTGGCCGAGGATCCGTCGACTTGGGCCGCGGCGACGGCGAGCACAGGCCGCAGCCGCTTTCCGCCGGCGACGATCAGGTGCGAGGCGATCTGGTTGAGGTACGAATCGGGTGTCTGTACCGAGGAGTGCATTGCTGCCTCGATGCGGTCGCGATCGGCGTCCATCGCCGGCAATGCCAGCAACGGTGACGCGTCGTTCCGCTCTTCGGGCATGGGCTGCAGGCTACCCAGTGCGGCCCGCAGCTGCGAGACGCATCCTCGACGGTCGTGGGCGAATCGAGCGCCGATCATGCGTCGGGCCGGCGCGCCGGGAACGGCGTCGTCCACGACCCGACCCGTCTCGTCCCCTCGCGTCCCGTCCCGTCGCGTCCCGTCACGTCCCGTCCCGTCGCGTCCCGTGACGTCCTGAATCGTCTCGCACCCGCGACCGTCCCACCCGATCCGTCCCACCCGATCCGTCCCGAATCGTCTCGCACCCCTGACCGCCCCGACCGCCCCGACCGCCTCGTCCCGTCCCGAATCGTCTCGCACCCCTGACC
>JABDKP010000178.1 GCA_013002175.1 Ilumatobacter sp. | reverse complement strand
GGCTCGGCGGCTTGGGCCGGCTCGGCCGGGGGCGCTTCGGCGGGTGCAGGTGCCTCGGCGGGTGCGGGCTCGGCGGCCGGGGCGGCGGGGGCAGCCGATCCGGCCGCATCGACGACCGCGATCACGGTGCCGACGTCGACGGTGTCACCTTCTTCGACACGGATCTCCGTGAGCACGCCGCTGACCGGCGACGGCACCTCGGTGTCGACCTTGTCGGTGGAGACCTCGAACAACGGCTCGTCTTCGGCGACCGAGTCGCCGATGCTCTTGAACCACTGCGTGATCGTGCCCTCGGTGACGGTTTCGCCGAGCTGCGGAAGGGTGACGTCTGCCATGGAATCGGTCCTTGTGATCTGGTGAACGGTGCTGCTGGTGAACGATGGAACTGGTGGACGGCCTCAGCCGTTGAAGCTGCGGCCGGTGAGCGAGAGCACGGTCTCGCCGAACAGCTCGGTGAGGCTGGGATGCGGTTGGATGAACTCGGCGACCTCGTCCACCGAGGCCTCCCAGTTGACAGCGAGATAGCCGCCGGAGAGCTGCTCGGTGACCCATGGGCCGACCATGTGCACACCGAGGATCTGGCCGGCGGAGCCATCGGCGTTGCGCTTGGCGATGATCTTGACGAGCCCGTCGGTCTCGCCGACGATCTGGGCCCGGCTGTTGAACTTGAACGGGTGCTTGCCGACCACGACATCAACGCCCGCGTCGCGCGCCTGCTGCTCGTCCGGGCCGGCCCAGGCCACCTCGGGATGGCAGTAGATCGCCCACGGCACGCGGTCGTAGCGGACCGGCATCGGTGCCTCGCCGAGGAGGTGTTTGATCACCAGGATCGCCTCCGCATACCCGACGTGCGCGAGCTGCGGCGTGTCGATCAGGTCGCCGATCGCGTACACGTTCGGCTCGTTGGTCTGGCAGTACTCGTTGACGACGACGAAGCCCCGCTCGTCGACGGCGACGGCGGTGCCGTCCAGGCCGAGATGGTCGGCGAGCGGCCGGCGGCCGACCGACACGATGACTGCGTCGGCCTCGACCGTCTCGCCGTCACCGAAGTTGACGACGGTGCTGCCCGAACCGGTCGGCGTGTGGCCGTTGACCATCACCCCGGTCTTGAGCGCGATCCGCTTCTTCTTGAGCGAACGCTCGACGACCTTCGCCACGTCCTTGTCCAGGCCCGGCAGGATCTTCGGCAGACCTTCCAGGATCGTCACCTCGGCACCGAGGTCGGCGAACGTGGACGCGAACTCGCAGCCGATTGCGCCGCCGCCGATCACGGCGACGCGAGCCGGCACGTGATCGAGGTCGAGCACTTCGTCGCTGGTGAGGATCGGCCCGCCCCGCTCGAAGTTGGGGATCAGACGTGGCACCGAGCCCGTGGCGAGGATCACGGAGTCGCCGGAGATCGTCACCGCCGAACCGTCGTTCATCGCGACGGTGACGCTGCGGTCGGCGCCGAGCGAACCGATGCCGTTGAACACTTCGACGTTGCGTCCCTTGCACATCGCGGCGATGCCGCCGACGAGACCGGCGACGATGCCCTGCTTGCGCTCTTGCGTGCGGGCGAAATCGACGGTCGCCTCGCCGCCCGGCCGGATGCCGAAGTCGGCGGCGTGGTCGACGTGACGCTTCACGGCCGCGGTCTCCAGGAACGCCTTGGCGGGGATACAGCCGCGGTTGAGGCAGGTACCGCCGAGCGCGTCCATCTCGACCAACGCCACGTTGAGCCCTGCGGACGCCCCGTACAGCGCTGCGCAATAGCCACCTGGGCCACCACCGATGACTACGACGTCGAAGTGCTCACTCATCGGCGCTCACCGTAGCGCCGGATCGGATCAGGTGAGACGCCACGTGGCCTGTTCATCGCCGCGGCGCACGAGCAGGACACGATTCGAGGCCTGGCTGTTGCTGACGTCGAAGTCGACCGTGCAGCGCTGTTCGTCGACCGTGAGGTCTGCGCAGCGCCCGTCGGCGGGAGCGGCGACCGGTGCCAGCCGCTGGTCGCCCGTGACCAACCGGAAGCTGTCGATGCCGTCGGGATCGTCGACACCGCCGACGACGACCGACACCCGCAACAGTCCGTCGGCCTCGTCGACGCCGAGCACCGTCACGTCGGCATCTCCGATCGATGCCGCCTCGCCGAACGGGGTCGGAGCCGTCGTTCGATCCTGGTTCGAGAGCTGCAGCAGGAGCACACCGCCCGCCACCAGGATCAGCAGCGCAGTGCCGACCGAGAGCAGCAGCAGCGTGCGCGTCTTCATCGGGCGCAGGCTATGCGGGCGCCGGCGCTGCGAGGCCCTCGTGCAGGTCGGGAAACAGGACGAGAAACTCGGCGGAAACGTTGTGGCATCGGGGTGTGCGGTACACGGACCCGGTTAGCGTCGTTGTCATGACGTCGTCGCGACGCCCCGCTGCCCTCGTCACCGCGGGGCTGATCTCCCTCGGGCTGGCCGTCGCTGCGTGCGGCGCCTCCGCCGACGACGCCGCGCCCGCCGCAACGGACGCGCCGCTTCCCGTCGCAACGGACGCGCCGCTTCCCGTCGCCACCGACGCCGTCGTCGAACCGGCCGCTGCTGCTGACGTGCCGAGCGCGCTGCAGTTCAGTGCCCCGCTCGTCGGAGGCGACGCGCTCGACGCGGCGTCGCTCGCGGGGAAGCCGACGGTGTTCTGGTTCTGGGCACCCACTTGAAGCACCTGCAACCGTGAAGCCCCCTCGGTCGAGGAGGCTGCCCAGAAATTCGCCGGAACCGTCAATTTCGTCGGCGTCGCGTGGACCGGTACCGATGCGTCGTTCCAGGACTTCATCGACAAGCACGCGCTCACCTTCCCCCAGATCAGTGACGACCGTGGCGACGTATTCGCCCGCTTCGACGTGGCCTACCAGCCGGCGCTGGCAATCGTGAAGACCGACGGATCGATCGAATCGGTCGCCGGCGCGGTCAGCGGTCCCCTGCTCGAGCAGATCATCTCCGAAGCCTGACGACGGCTGCCGGCGGTCGCCGACGGATCAGGCGCCGTCGGATCAGGAGTAGACGCACTCCAGCCAACGGTCGAACAGCTCCTCGCTGTCGGTGGCCTCGAAGTTCCACGGGTTGCGACCCTCGCTGCACTCGGGCCTCAGGTACTCGGGCGGGACGTCGGTCTGCTGCACTGCACCCGACTCGATCAACCCACCGAAGCATGCCGAGGCCGTTGTGACGAGTTCGGAGTACGCCTCATCGGTCAGCTCGTACAACGAGACCGCCCCGATCGAGACCTCACCGACGCCGCATTCGGGATGTTCGAGCTCGATGCTGAGGTAGTACTCGGGCAACGCTCCTGACGCGATGTTGGTGCGCAGGCAGTCGACGACGTCGTCCAGCACCGCTGACGAGTAGCACTCGGTGGCGATCCGCTGCTCGATCTCGAACGCCTCCATCTGAGCGTCGACCCGCTCGTCGACCGGTTCGTCGGGCGCCGGGACGGCGTCGGCCGGTTCGTCGATCGTCGTGAACTCGTCGATCGGGCCGCCGCCCGGACCGGGGAAGCCACCGAAGATCTCGCCGAAGAACGCGTCGACGGCCTCCTCGCCCCGTTCGATGATGCGGTCGAGTTCGTCGCGGTCGAGCGCTCGCAGCAGTGCGAGCATCTGGTCGAAGCCGGTGCCGACCGGGCTGACGTACCACTGACCGTCGACGAGCTGGACGGTGATGCCGGGCTGGTCGTAATCGTCGAGCGCCAGTCGCACCTCCTCGGAGAGCCGTTCCAACGGCGCCGGGTCGGCGAAGACATCGTCGAGGTCGAGTGCCGGCCCTTGCTGCACTGCGCACGAGTCGACGGTGAACCCGTCCGCCTCGACCGTGGCGCAACCGTCGGCGACCGCCAGCGTGAAGGACTCGCCGTCGAGCTGGCCCTCGATGCGCACCCTCAGGATTTCGACGAAGCGCTTCGAGCCGTCGCCCTCGACCGCATACTCGGTGTCGGTGATCCGCCAATCCAGCGGGACCTCATCGAGGATCGCCTGCGCGTCGCCGAGGAACAGCGGGGCATAGCGCTGGAGCGCTTCGGCCTCGTTCGGGTTGATCGCTGCGATCGTGCGCGCCAGGTCGAGCTGTTCGACGCCCGCGAGCACTGCATCGATCGCGCCCTCTGGCGTCGATCCGCCGCTCGGCTGGATGCCGGCGACCGGGATCGGATCGCCGAAGGGACCGCGCGCCGCCTCCGCTGCCGTGAATGCGAGGCTGAGGTACCACCGGCCGTCACGTTCGACGACGGTCATCGGCAACTCGAACGGGACGTCGGTCTCCTGCTCGTAGACCTCGGAGAGGTCGACACTGTCGCCGAGCCGGTCGGTGATGAGGGCGCCCACCGGCAGCTGTGCGCCATCGAGCGTTGCGGTCATCGACGCGGTCATCGTGATGTTCGCGATGTCGCTGACGTTGGTGGGCACGACGTCGGTCGCCTCACCATTCAGTTCGAAGTCGATCCCGGAGAGGTCGGCGAGTGACGCGTCCGAACTCAACACTTCGAGACGGGACAGCTCGCTGATCGTGTCGATCAGCGGTTCGCGCAGCGCATCACGCTCACCGGGCAGGAGCAGATCGATCATGCCGAGCACGTCTTCCTGCTCGATCGAGGCCATCAGGGCGGTGCCGACCTCCGCAGGTGAACCCGCGCCACCCTCGTTGCCGCCGCCGATGCGGCTGACGGCGAAGACGCCTGCGATGCCGAGGGCAAGCACGGCGACGACGATGCCGACGACCGCGATCCGGCTCCGTTCACGCGACGACTCGGCGCCCTCGTCGCCTTCGGGCGTGAGCGTGATCTCGTGTGCGGGCGCGCTGAGCAACGGCTCGCCGGGGACCCCGAGCGGTTGGAGCGGAGGACCGACCGGACTGGGAACGACGGGACCTGCGCCGGCCGGACCGGCCTGCGGCAACGACGGCGAGGCATCGACGGGAGTGTCGTGCACCGCGGGCGCGCCGTTGGCGGACGGCGGGATCAGTGGGACCTGTGGCGGCGTCGGGACCGGCGGTGTCGGCGGTGTCGGCGTGGGAGCGGGGGGCGCCGGGGGGACCGGCGGCGTCGGTGTCGGGGCCGGCGGAGTG
>JABDKP010000096.1 GCA_013002175.1 Ilumatobacter sp. | reverse complement strand
ACGCGTACGCCCGCGAGCGCGACGACGCGCTGCCGTCCGATCATGCCGGCCCCCGTCCGTCCGGGGGCGTCGGCGGCACCCGGCAGGGCGTGAAGTGCCTGCACGCCCACCTCGCCAACCTGCTCGCCGGCGCCGCCGACCCGGTCGGGCGGTGGACCGTCGACGAACTCGTCGCCGACGGAGTCGCCCTCGGCCTGCCCACCGCCCACAACACCGACGTCGGCGGACTCACCGTGCATGTCGCGGACGACCGGGTCGACATCACGATGACCGGCGGTGGGAGCTGGTCGTTGCCCGTCGGGCCGGTGACGCTGCTCGACCGCGAACTCGAACGGGCCGATCCCCCCGGACCGGCGCTGCTGACGAATGCGCTCGGCATCGTCCACGACCACTTCGACGACGTCATCATCGAGGCCCCGACGGTGCTTGCGGCGCCGTCGGTCGTGGCGACGGGCCCGCACGTGGACGCGGTCGCCCACGTCGAGGTCGGCGCCACCGCGCTGCCGGCCGGCTACCGCCTCGACCGTGCCGCGGCCGACGAGGTGTTCAGGACACTCGTGGCGGAGCCGGTCGCCGACCGACGGTTCAACCCGGGGCTCGACGAGGACCACGTCGAAACCGTCGTCGCGACGTTGTGCGTGCTGCTCGCGATCATGCGACGGCTGGACCTCGACGCGATCGGAATCGGAGGTGGCCCGTGGCGCTGAGGCACCCGTCGAAGGCCGCGGCGCCGATGCGCCTGTACGGGCGGCGCGTGATGATGCGCCCGCTCGCGGCCGGCGACTACCAGGCCTGGAGCGACGTCCGCTCGCGCAACGAGGGGTGGCTCACCGTCTGGGAACCTCGCCGGCACCCCAATCTGCCCGACCCGATCACCGATCGGTCGGCGTTCACCTCCCGGTGTGTCCAGCGCGACCGCGACCGCGCCAACGGCACTGCGTTCCAGTTCGGCCTGTTCGTCGACCAGCAGATCGCCGGTGAGGTCAACCTGAACAACGTCATCCGCGGGGCGATGCAGTCGGGCACGATCGGGTACTGGGTGGACCGGCGTCACGCCGGGCAGGGGTACGTGGCCGAGGGCGTCGTCGTGTTGATCCAGTTCGCGTTCGAACAGCTCTCGCTCCACCGCGTCGAGATCTGCATCGTGCCGCGCAACACCAACAGCCGCCGGATCATGGAGAAGCTGAAGATCCGCGACGAGGGCCTCGCGGAGCGGTACCTCGAGATCAACGGGGTGTGGGAGGACCACATTCGCTACGGCATGACCGCGGAGGAGTGGACGGCGCGGCGCGACGAACTGACCGCCGACTGGCTGTAGCACCCCGAGTGCACGGGGCCGACGTCGTCAGTACGTGACGACGCCCGCGTTGTCGCGGGCCTCCCGGAGGGCAGCAGCTCGGGCCAGGCGCATCTGCGTACGACGCTTCCACATCTTCGTCTTCCAATGCCGCTTCGCACGTGACTTCTTGGCGAGCTTGCTCTTGGCGACCTCGGCATCGTGGTGATGCATCGGCTTCCAGGCTGCTCCCGGTTCGTGCACGTCGGCCGGATCGACTCCGCCGGAAATGTCCTTCGCAGCGTTCTGCAGTTCGACGTGGATCCGGTGACGCTCGGAGTGGGCGTGGGCACGGACCTCTTGCTTGACCTGCAGCGGGATGTCTTGATCCCGATTGCGCTGGCTCATTGGCTACCTCCTGCTTTGCGGGCGAACCCGCTGTGGTTTCGGTGCTTGCACAATCGAAGGTACCCGACGGCCGTTGAGACAGACGACACTTCAATGTAACGATTCTGCGCGATTCGGCGCGCCGCTGGTCAGCGCTTCGAGATGCGCGATTGCAGCGCCGCGAGACGCTCGGCGAACCACGGCTGCTGGGTGCTCCACAGCTGCGGGGTGAGCTCGCGCTCGACCGCTGCGGGGTGGTCCGCGACGTCGGCCATCGCGAGGATCGTGCGCTTGGCCTCGATCGCCAGTGCCCGCGGCGCGGAGGCGGCCTTGGCCGCGAACTCGTGGGCGAACGCCAGGAGATCGTCGCCGGGTACCGACGTGTAGGCGAGCCCGATCCGTTCGGCTTCCGCGCCGTCGAGCACCTGCCCGAAGACGACTGCCGCCATCGCCGCCTGTGGTCCGGCGATCCGCCGGAACATCCAGGTGTGACCGCCGCCCGGGTGCAGCCCGAGCTGGAGGAACCGGGTGTCGAGCTTGGCCCGGTCGGCGACGATCCGCACGTCGCAGCCGAGCGCGAGGTTCATGCCGGCACCGACGGCTGCTCCGTTGACCGCCGCGAGCGTCGGCAGCGGCGACCGGGCGATCCGCAGGAATCCCTCGTAGATGACGCCGAGACTGTCGCCGCTCGCCTCGCTGAGATTGCCGAGGTTGGCACCGGCGCAGAACGCCGGAGGCGTACCGGTCACGACGACCGCGCCGACGCCGTCGTCGGCCTCGAACGCATCCATCGCGACAAGGATCTCCTCGACCATCGGTGCGGTCAGCGTGTTTCGTTCGTCCGGGTTGTTGAGTGTGAGGGTCGCGACCCGGTCGGTGACATCGGTGAGCACGAGAGACATCGGGCGATTCTGGCACAGGTACCCCGCACTAGCCTGAGGCCCACATGCTCGACCACGTGTTCACCGATGCGATCAGCGCGCTGCGTGACGCGTTCGAGTCCGCTTTCCTCGAGCGGCAGGCGTTCGAGGAACACTTCCAATCCGACGTCCTCGTGGGGGACCTGACGTGGGAGACCAGCTACGGGCTGCCCGGCGAGGGCGAACCGCCACGCGTCGTCGCCCACATCACCTTCGACTGGCCGGCATGGAGCCAGGCCGCCTACCGCCAGTGGTACGTCGACGAGGAACTCGAGCGACGACCGGCGATCGAAATGGAGATCGTGCTCCGCGTCCAGCAGCTCGCCCAAGCACCCGACCCCGAGCGGATCTACGGGATCATGCCGGAGATGAGCCCGCTGGTCGGCGACGACCGGCTCGAACGCGCCGGGCTCACGGCCGAGGTCGGTCACCCCGACCCGCAGGGTGACGACCCCGAAGCGGCCGCCGAGTACGCCGTCGAGATCACCTACGAGGGATTGTACGAACTCGCCGAGGAGACCGTTGCCGACGGCACGAACACCCTGCTCGACGAGCATTTCGGGGTGCTCGGCGGGTGGATCGCCGCGACGCTGGTGAAGCTCGGCGACCTCAACCTCTCGTACCTTCCCTGACGCACCCCGGCCGGATCCGGCACCTGTCAGACTGCGGTGATGGCCGACGTCTTGCTCGACATCTCCGACCGGATCGCGACCGTCACCCTCAACCGACCGGATGCCCGTAACGCACTGTCCGGCGAAGTGCTGCGGCGGCTTCCGGCGCTGCTCCACGAAGCCGAGGCCGACGACGGCGTCGACGTCATCGTCCTCACCGGCGCCGACCCGGCGTTCTGTGCCGGGCTCGACCTGAAGGAGCTGGGGGCCAGCGGTTCCGACCTCGACGTCACGACCGAGGCGAATCGAAGCCACGACGGGGTACGGGGGCCGTTTCCGAAACTGACGAAACCGCTGATCGGTGCGATCAACGGTGTCGCGGTGACCGGCGGCCTGGAGCTCGCGCTGAACTGCGACTTCCTGATCGCGAGCGAGCGCGCCGCGTTCGGTGACACCCACGCCCGGGTCGGGGTGATGCCGGGGTGGGGGCTGACCGTGCTGCTGCCCCGGGCGGTCGGCGTGCGGCGGGCCCGCGAGATGAGCTTCACCGGCAACTTCATGCTCGCCGACGAGGCGCTGGCCCGAGGTCTGGTCAACCACGTCGTCGCGCACGACGACCTCCTGCCGTTCACCCGGCGCATCGCGTCGGACATCGTCGGCAACGAGCAGGACGGCGTGCGTCAGATCCGCTCGACGTATGCCCAGATCGTCGCCGACGGCGACGGATGGGAGACCGAGGCCCGTGATGCCCGCGCGTGGCGGCGCAGCCACTTCACCCCGGAGACGGTCGACGCCCGTCGCGCCGCGATCCAGGCCAGGGGCCAGCAACAGCAGTGACCCGGTGACGGGCGAGTTCGCGGAGCGGGCCGTGGTTCAGATGCTGGCGCCTCGCGCCCGCAGGTCGTCGCGGATCGCTTGCGCGATGTCGAGCGCCAGGATCTCCGCCCCGGTGACGTTGAGGTGGAAGCCGTCGTCGGCCCGGACGTCCTTGCCCACGCCGTCGCGCGGGTCGATCACGAACTCCGCCCAGTTGCCGTCGCGACCCGAGAACCTCGTCCACGTGTCGATGAAGATCACGTCCGGCCGCGCCGCGGCTGCTGCCTTGGCGGCGCGATCCTGGATGGCCAACCGGGCGGTGACGTCGGCGTTGTCGTCGTTGGGGATGCCGACCCAGATCACGGTGCGGTCGTTCTGCAGCAACAGGTCCATCACCTCGCCGGCCCGGCGGGTGTACTCCTCGGTCCACTCCGCCTCGTTCGTGACCGGATCGCCGACGATGAACTGCAGGTCGTCGCCCGGGACCGACAGCCCCTGCGAGTCGTTGCCACCGAACGTCGCGACGACGATGTCGGGATCTGCCTCCGGCAGCACGGCGGCGAGTTCGACCGGCCAGTTGTAGAAGTCGGGACGGGCGAGACCGGACGACACCTTGTAGTTCAGCTCGGTGTCGACGATCGCCGTGCCGTCCAGCAGGCGTTCGAGGTACGGGCCGAACGTGCCGGCGTCGCTGTCGCCGACGATGTACACCTTCGCCTTGTTGTCCGGTGCCGGGGGGCCGGTGTTCGGTGGCTCGGTCACCGGCGGTTCGGTCACGGGCGGGTCGGTGGTCGGCGCTTGCGTCACGACCGGAGCGGTGCCGTCGACATCGGTCGTTCCGCTCGCCGGCGTGGACGCAGGCGATGCCGCCGTGGACAGCCCGGGTTGGAGGCCGTCCGCGACCGAGTCACCGCCGTCGAGCACGCCGGCCACGGCTCGGACCAGGCTGTACACGACCACGCCGAACACCACCAGCACCCCGAGGCGCCGCATCAGCAGCCGCGCCGGGCCGGCGCGTCGACGTGGAACCTGTGCAGCCATCGCTGCACAACGATACGTCCGCGAGCCGCCAGAACGGCGATGCACCGCGCGCGACCCCCGTTCGCGCGAGACTCCTGGATGTCGCACGGAGGTTGCCAGACGTGTGACATGAAGTGGTTTCCCGCGCGGTGACCCCGCGGTAGATTCGCAGGTCACGTGAACAACTGACAACACCTGGCCACGAGGCCAGACATCTCTGAAGGGGAGAACATGAACAAGAGCAAGAAGCTGCTCGCCCTCGGTCTCATCGCTGCGCTCGGATTCGCAGCATGTGGGAGCGATGACGAGGCCAGCCCCGCGACCGAAGCACCAGCACCCGACACCGAAGCCCCGGAGGCCACCGATCCACCGGCCGGCGACGGCGGGTCGATCTGTGAAGTCACCGATGTCGGCGGTGTCGACGACAAGGGCTTCAACCAGATCGCATTCGAAGGTGCGCAGCGCGCCGCCGCCGACTTCGGCCTCAGCGCCGAGGTCCTCGAGTCCGCGTCGGATGCCGACTACGCCACCAACATCCAGAGCTTCATCGAGAAGGGCTGCGACCTGATCGTCACGGTCGGCTTCCTGCTCGGCGACGCCACCGCGGAAGCGGCCGGCAACAACCCGGATCAGCAGTTCGCGATCATCGACTTCGGCTACGAAGAACCGATCCCGAACGTGCTCACGCTCAACTTCGACACCGCGCAGCCGTCGTTCCTCGCCGGCTACCTGGCGGCGGGCATGACCTCGACGGGCACGGTCGCCACGTACGGCGGCATCAACATCCCGCCGGTGACCGTGTTCATGGACGGCTTCGTCAACGGCGTCGCCCACTACAACGAGGTCAAGGGCACCGAAGTCATCGCGCTCGGTTGGGACGGCTCGGAAGGCACGTTCGCCGGCAACTTCGAGAACCTCGACGACGGCAAGAACATTGCGTCGAGCTTCGCCGACGAGGGTGCCGACATCATCTTCCCGGTCGCCGGACCCGTGGGTCTCGGCTCGTCGGCGTTCGCCACCGAGACCGGCGGCATCCGGATCATCGGCGTCGACAACGACCTCTACGAGTCGAACCCCGCCGACGCTGCGGTCTACCTCACGTCGGTGCTGAAGAAGATCGACGAAGCGGTGTACGCCGCCGCCGATCAGGTCGTCGTCAACGGTGAGGGCGGCGGTTCGTACGTCGGCACGCTCGAGAACGACGGCGTCGGCCTCTCCTCCTACCACGATCAGGACGGCGACGTCCCGCAGGAACTGAAGGACGAGATCGAGGCGCTCAAGGGCGAGATCATCGCCGGCAACATCTCGGTCACCGGCTGATCGCACCTGAACACCTGAACCTGAACACCTGAGATGGAGGGGGGCCCTGCGGGGTCCCCCTCCTTCGCGTGCGGACCCTCGTTGCGCTTGTGCTTCGCGATCTGCGCGGCGACTAACGTCCTGGTCGCATGGAGTTGGAACTGCGCGGCATCACCAAACGGTTTCCGGGTGTCGTCGCGAACGACGACGTCAACCTGACGATCCGCTCCGGCGAGGTGCTCGCGCTCGTCGGCGAGAACGGCGCCGGCAAGTCGACACTGATGAACATCCTCTACGGGCTGTACCACGCCGACGAGGGCCAGATCTACGTCGACGGTGAGCCCGTCACGTTCGAATCCCCCGGCGACGCCATCGCGGCAGGGATCGGCATGGTCCACCAGCACTTCATGCTCGTGCCGGTGTTCACCGTGGCGGAGAACGTCGTTCTCGGCGTCGAGCCGACCGGCCCGCTCGGACGGCTCGATCGGGCGAAGGCCCACGACCAGGTCGAGGAGATCTCGGCCCAGTACGGGCTCCATCTCGACCCCGAAGCGCTCATCGAGCAACTCCCGGTCGGGATCCAACAGCGCGTCGAGATCCTGAAGGTGCTCTTCCGCGACGCCAAGATCGTCGTCTTCGACGAGCCGACCGCCGTGCTCACACCACAGGAGATCGAGGAGTTCTTCAAGATCGTCGAATCACTGAAGGCCTCCGGCCGCGGCATCGTGTTCATCACCCACAAGCTCACCGAGGCGTTGCGGATCGCCGACCGGATCAGCGTGCTGCGCCGCGGCCAGACCGTCGGCGAAGCCGACCCGGCCGAGATCGACGAGGTCGCACTGGCGGAGATGATGGTCGGGCGTCCGGTCCAACTCGTCGTCGACAAGGAACCTGCGCAACCCCGTGACGCCACGCTCCAGGTCCGCGATCTGCACGTCGTCGACCCGACCGGCCGCACGCTCGTCGACCACGTCGACTTCACGGTCCATGCCGGCGAGATCGTCGGCGTGGCAGGTGTGCAGGGCAACGGCCAGACCGAACTCGTGGAGGCGCTGACCGGCCTGCGCGAGATCCTCGGCGGTTCGGTCCAGGTCGATGGCGTCGATCTCACCGACTCATCGCCCCGCGAAGTCCACCAGGCCGCCGTTGCGCACATCCCCGAGGACCGCCAGCGCTCGGGCCTCGTCGGCGCCTTCACCGTCGCGGAGAACATGGTGCTCACCAGGTACCACGACGACCAGTTCAGCGACGGCATCCGGATGGACTGGGACACCGCCCGGTCGACCGCGACGACGCTCGTCGAGCAGTACGACGTGCGCACACCGTCGATCGCCACCCCGGCGGGCACGCTGTCCGGCGGCAACCAGCAGAAGGTGATCGTCGCCCGTGAGCTCAGCCGTGACCTCCGCCTGGTCATCGCCTCCCAGCCCACCCGCGGGGTGGATGTCGGCTCGATCGAGTACATCCATGCGCAGGTCGTCCTGGCCCGAGATGCCGGCGCAGCCGTCCTCGTCGTGTCGACCGAACTCGACGAGGTGATGGCGCTCGCCGATCGGGTGCTCGTGATGTACCGGGGTCGCATCGTCGCCGACCTGGCGCGCGACGAGACGACGCACAACGAAGTCGGCCTGTACATGGCCGGAGCGAAGCAACAGGAGCCCGCATGACCGACACGGCGACGGCGCCCGCACCCGGCGACGCGACGCCCGACGACGCGTCCGGGGGCCTCGTCCGACGCCTCCTGGCGCGGATCGACACCACGAATGCAGTCGTGCTGCCGCTGCTCGCGTTCATCAGTGCGCTGGTGATCGGCACGGTCGTGATCGCGCTGTCGGACATCGACAAGCTCAAAGAGGGCGACATCGGCGGCATTCTCACCACGATCAAGGACGCGTACCTGGCGTTGCCGAAGGGCGCGTTCGACGGCTGGCGTCCGTTGAACGAGACGATCGTCGCCACGACGCCGTTGTTGCTGGCCGGTCTCGCCGTGGCGATCACGTTCAAGGCCGGGCTCTTCAACATCGGGGGTACGGGCCAGATGCTGATGGGCGGCATGGGCGCGGTCTGGGTCGGGTTCACGATGAACGGGCCGGGCATCCTGCAGGTGCCGCTCGGGATCCTCGCCGGGATGGTCTGCGGGATGCTCTGGGGCATCGTGCCGGGGCTGTTGAAGGCGCGGGCCGGGGTCCACGAGGTCATCTCGACGATCATGATGAACTTCATCGCGGCGTCGCTGGTGCTGTACATCCTCAAGACCGACGCGTTCGTCCGCGAGGGCCGCAACGATCCGATCTCCAAGCTGGTGACGCCCGAGGGGCGGTTGCCCCGCCTGTTCGGCTATCTCGACCGGCCCGAGCTGCGGGCCCACATCGGGTTCCTGATCGCGATCGCCGCCGCGTTGTTCTTCTGGTGGCTGCTCGAGCGGACCACGATCGGCTTCGAGATCCGCGCGCAGGGCGCCAACTCCAGCGCGGCGCGGTACGCCGGCATGCGCCCCGGCCTGCTGATCATGACCTCGTTCGTGATCGCCGGCGGCTTCGCCGGCCTCGCCGGTGCCAGCGAGGTGCTCGGCACCCAGGGGCGGGCGACGCAGGGCTTCGCCGGCGACATCGGCTTCGACGCGATCGCCGTGGCCCTGCTCGGGCGATCATCGCCGTCCGGCACCGCGCTGGCCGCGCTGCTGTTCGGCGCGTTGCAGGCGGGCGGACAGAAGATGCAGGTCGACACCGGCGTCCCGGTCGACCTCGTGCTGATCCTGCGGGCCCTGATCGTGCTGTTCATCGCCGCACCGCTGCTGATGAAGGCGATCTGGCGGATCAAGGCGGAAGGCGCCATCGCGGGGCCGTCGTTCGGAGGGTGGGGATCATGAACCAGCCGGCCACGTTGACCGACGCCTATCTCGACCTCGCGGGGTCGGTGACGCGGACGCCCGACCAGGTCAAGCGGTCGCGCAACCTCGGCATCGCCTACTTCGTGCTCGCCGTCGTCACGCTCTTCGTGTTCGCCCGCGGGGACGGCGGCACGTCGACGTTCGGTCTCGGCGGCGACTCGACGTTCGGAGTGCCGAGCATCCCGCTCGCCTGGATCTGTGCGGTGTCGTTCGCCGCGCTCGGCGGCGTACAGATCTCTCGCGGCACCGGGCGGTGGCAGTCGGCGCTGATCGCGGCGGCAGCGTTGCTGTTCGTGTTCACGCTGATGGCGTGGGCGGCAGCGGGCAAGCAGTTCTCGCTGACCGGCACGCTGCACGACGCGCTCAAGGCATCGACGCCGCTCGTCTTCGGCGCGCTGGGCGGCATCATGTGCGAGCGGTCCGGCATCATCAACATCGCGATCGAAGGGTTGCTGCTCGCCGGCGCGTTCACGTCGGCGGTCGTCGGGTCGGTCGTCAACATCTGGGTCGGGATCCTCGCCGCGATGGTCGTCAGCGGCCTGCTGGCGCTGATGCTCGCCTGGCTCGCGATCCGGTTCCATGTCGACCAGGTGATCGTCGGGTTCGCGATCAACTTCTTCGTCCTCGGCGTGACGTCCTTCATCGACTCGCGAGTGCTGACCCGCAACCCCGAATACAACGGCACCGGGACGATCTCGCAGTGGAAGGTCCCGGGGCTGCACCGGCTGCCGATCGTCGGGCCGATCCTGTTCGAGCAGACGTTCTACGTGTATGTCGCGCTCGGCCTCGTCGCGTTCATCGCGTGGGCGCTGTTCAAGACGAAGTGGGGTCTGCAGACCCGCGCCGTCGGCGAGCATCCGACCGCGGCGGGCACGCTGGGCATCGACGTGCTGCGCCGGCGGTACATCAACGTCACGCTCGCCGGGGCGATCAGCGGGTTCGGCGGCTCGTGGTGGACCGCCGACGTCGGCCGGTTCAACGAGAACATCACCAACGGACGCGGGTTCATCGCCCTCGCCGTCGTGCTCGTCGGCCGCCACCACCCCGTCGGCGCGCTCATGGCCGCCCTCGTGTTCGGCTTCGCCGACGCCCTCGCGCTCAAGTTCAGCTTCCTCAACACCGGGATCCCCAGCGAGTTCCTGGAACTGGCGCCGTTCCTCGTGACGCTCGTCGTCGTCGCCAGCGTCGGCCGCGGGGCCCGCGTCCCCGCCGCGTTGGGCCAGCCCTACGAGGAGCAGTAGGCGCCTGCGGCGCCTACTGCGGCGGCACACCGCCGCGTGGCCGGAACCACCACGCGTCCACTCGGGGCGCTGGCGCTTCGCTCCGACGGCCACCCGTGGCCGGGCCGGTACGGACTCAGGCGTCGGCGGTGAGTTCGCTGACGGCTTGGACTTCGATGCCGCCGCGGGGTCGTTGGGTGAGGGTGACCGTGACCCGTTGCGGCTCGGCGGTGCGCATGATCTCGTGGGCGATCTCTGCGGCCAGCGCCTCGGCGAACACGGCTCGGTCACGGAAGCCCCACAGGTAGAGCTTCAGACTCTTCGACTCGACACACCACTCACCCGGCACGTACTCGATCACGACCGTCGACAGATCGGGCTGCTCGGTGACCGGGCACATCGAGTTGAGCTCGTCGTTGGTGAACGTCACCCTGGTCACGTCGACGGGGGCGGGAAACACCTCGACGTGGTCGATCGGCTGCCGAACAGTGCTGCCCAGTACGGTCAAATCCATGATGATCACGTTACTCTCGGGGAACGAGATCGACGTCGGAGGACGCAGTGCAACGAACAACCCGACGGGCCGCGCCCGCAGTACTCACCGGACTCGCCCTGCTCGCAGCAGCATGCGGGACCGGCTCCGACGACGCGGCGGACCAGGTGCCCATCACACCGAGCACGACGGCCGCGCCACCGGCCACCGATGCCGCGCCCGTGACGGAGGGCCCGCCTGCGACCGATGCGCCGGTGGCGACCGATGCACCGGCGAGCACGGTCGCCGAGACCGCGCCGCCGACCACCATCGATCCGGCCGAGGCACGCACGATCGAGCAGGTCAACGAGTACATCGCGGCGGCTGCCGCGTTCGACCAGGCCGGTGCCGACGTCCAGTTCCCGCAGGGACTCACGTTCGCCGCGGGCGGGGCACCCGGCTACTCGCGCTACGTCTTCCGTGAACACTCCGAAGGCGTCGTACCGACGCTCGTCGAAGGGCCGATCGACGGCACGGTCAGGTGTCAGGACGCGGCGCTCCCTTGCTCGTATCGCGACCTGAAGGAGCTGCACACGTCCGGCGCCGACCTCCCGGCCGCGCTGCAGATGAACGCCGACGAACTCGCCACGCTCGTCGCCCAACTCGACGAACTCAACGCATTCGCCGAAGCCCACCGCGACGTCCAGGACGCGTGCGCCGCCGGGTTCGTCAGCGACCGCATCCAGACCCCCAACATGGGCTCGCACTTCTACAACATCGACACGATCGGCAACGGCTTCGATCCGGGCGAACCCGAGATCCTGTTGTACGCGAAGGCCGACGGCACGCTGCCCGACGGTGCGCTCGACCAGTGCGAGGACGGCGTCTGGACGGGCGAGCCGATGGTGCTCGTCGGGACGGCGTTCATCATCCCGCCACAGGTGATCGGCGACGACCACCCCGACACGTTCGCGGGACCGCTCGACAACTGGCACATCCACTACAACCTCTGCCGAGGCAACGCCGAAGGGCGCGACTCGTTCCTCCCGAAGTCGCAGTGCGAGGCGCAGGGCGGCAACTTCTCCGAGGCGCTCGGGTGGATGCTGCATGCGTGGGTCGCCGACGACTTCGACAACCAGCTCGGCGTGTTCAGCATGTGGAACTCGACGATCACGCCCGTGCTCGACCCCGACACGATCCGGGAGTACCGGGAGGTCAGGGGCTCGGACTTCCCCGAGGGCGCCGAGCAGTCGCTGATCGCGGACTTCCTGTACTCCGGTGAACTGACGGTCGCGCCCGGCCAACCGCTGTTCTTCAACAACGTCGACGCCGTCCCGCACACCGTCACCGCGGGCACACCGAGCGACCCCGACCTCGACGAGTTCGACTCCGGGTTGCTCACCCCGGGCACCAACTTCGCGGTCACGTTCGATCAGCCGGGGACCTACTCCCTGTTCTGCACGCTGCACCCGGACATGGTCGCCAGCGTCACCGTCACCGGGTCATAGGGGTGCTGACGGCCGAACAGCGCGCCGCGTACCAGCGTGACGGGTTCGTCGTGTTGCCGGACTTCGCGTCACCCGACGCGTGCGCCAGGCTCCGCCGGCGTGCCGTCGAGATCGTCGACGCATGGGAACCGAGCGCGCTCCGCTCGGTCTTCACGACCAACGAGCAGACCCGGTCGTCGAACCGGGAGTTCCTCGACAGCGGGTCGGGTACCTGGTGCTTCTTCGAGGAGGACGCGCTCGGCCCCGACGGCGAGCTGACCCAGCCGAAGGAGCTGTCGATCAACAAGGTCGGCCACGCCCAGCACGACCTCGACGACGAGTTCGACGGCTTCTCACGCGACCCGCGCCTCGCCGAGGTGGCCGCCGACATCGGGCTGCACGATCCGCTTGCGCTGCAGTCGATGTACATCTTCAAACAACCACGCATCGGCGGCGAGGTGAGCTGCCATCAGGACGCGACGTTCCTGTACACCACACCGATCACCGTGACCGGCTTCTGGTTCGCGATCGAGGACGCGACGCTCGACAACGGGTGCCTGTGGGCGGTGCCCGGCGGCCACACCGGACCGCTGCGCCAGGTCTTCAAGCGCAACGACGCAGACGACCCTCCCGACGCCGACGGCACGGTCTTCGAGCAGTTGGACACCACGCCGCTGCCGGAACCACCCGCCGACGTGCGCGCGCCGGGCACATCGCCGTTCGTCCCGCTCGAGGTCGACGCCGGCGCGATGGTCGTCCTGCACGGCCTGCTTCCACACTGGAGCGGCCCGAACCGATCGGGCACGAGTCGCCACGCGTACTCGCTGCACTGCATTTCCGCCGCCGCCGACTACCCGGACTGGAACTGGTTGCAGCGTCCGGCGGACATGCCGCTGCGGCCGCTGTGACCAGCACCGGCGGACTCGGGCCGGATGCCACCCGGCATGGCTAACGTGAGGTCATGACGACGGCCGACCTCATCCGGCGAGCGCCGAAAGCGCTCCTGCACGACCACCTCGACGGCGGGCTGCGACCAGCGACCGTCATCGAACTGGCCCAGGAGTTCGGCTACGACGACCTGCCCACCACCGACGCCGACGAATTGGCGAAGTGGTTCAATCGCGGGGCGAAGCGCAACGACCTCGTCCTGTACCTGGAGACGTTCGCCCACACGGTCGGCGTCATGCAGCACCGCGACGCAATCGAGCGGGTCGCGTTCGAGTGCGCCCAGGACCTCGCCGCCGACGGTGTCGTGTACGCCGAGGTGCGGTTTGCACCCGAGCTGCACATCGAGGCCGGCCTGAAGCTGGACGAGGTGGTCAGCGCGGTGCTCGACGGATTCCGCCGGGGCTCGGCAAACACCGATCTGACGATCTACGGGCTGTGCTCGGCGATGCGTCAGGCCGCGCGCAGTCTGGAGATCGCCGAGGTCGCCGTCCGGCATCGCGACGAAGGCGTCGTCGGCTTCGACATCGCCGGTCCGGAAGCCGGGTTCCCGCCCACTCGCCACCTCGACGCATTCCAGTACATCAAGCGCGAGAACTTCCACTCCACGATCCACGCCGGCGAGGCGTTCGGCCCACCGTCGATCTGGGAGGCGGTGCAGTTCTGCGGGGCCGAACGGCTCGGTCACGGCGTCCGCCTCGTCGACGACATCACGGTCGGTTCCGACGGCGACGCGACGCTCGGGCAGCTCGCGAACTACGTCCGCGACGGCCGGATCCCGCTCGAGATCTGCCCGACCTCGAACGTCAACACCGGCGTCGTCGGGTCGATCGCGGATCACCCGATCGGCCTGTTGCGCCGGCTGCAGTTTCGCGTCACGGTCAACACCGACAACCGGCTGATGAGCGACACGTCGATGACCAACGAGATGGAGCAACTGTCCGACGCGTTCGGGTGGGACCTCCACGACTTCCAGTGGCTGACGGTCAACGCGATGAAATCGGCCTTCGCACCGTTCCCCGAACGGCTGAAACTGATCAACGGCATCATCAAGCCGCGCTACTCGATGCTTCAGTCCGAGCAGGCGCTGGGCGTCGGCTGATGGCCGTCGACACCGTCATCGTCGACCACCCGCTGGTGATGGACGCCCTCGCCCGGATCCGCGATGTCACGACGCCGAACGCGCTGTTCCGGCAGAACCTGGAACGGATCGGCACGCTGCTGATCGCCGAGGCGACGCTGACGCTGCCGACCCGCTCCGACACGGTCGAGACACCGCTGACGACGGCCGCCGTCGACCGCCTGGCCACCCAGCCCGTGATCGTGCCGATCCTGCGGGCGGGTCTCGGGTTCCTGTCGCCGGCACAACACCTGCTGCCGGCGGCCGACATCGGGTTCATCGGGATCGCCCGCAACGAAGACACCCACGAGCCCGAGCCGTACGTCAACAAGCTGCCCGAGTCGTTCCAGGGGCGCCCCGTGATCGTCGTCGATCCGATGCTCGCCACCGGCGGGTCGCTGATCCACACGCTGGAGCTGCTGATCGGCGCCGGCGCGCAGCAGCCGATCACCGTCGTCGTGGCGCTCGCCGCCCCCGAAGGAATCGCCGCCGTCGAAGCGGCCGGCATCGACATCACGCTGTACACCGCGGCCGTCGACGACCACCTCAACGACAACGC
>JABDKP010000161.1 GCA_013002175.1 Ilumatobacter sp. | reverse complement strand
GCCATGATCTGCTCGGCCAACTCGCGGGTCGGGGCGAGCACGAGCGCAACCGGGCGCTTCGGGCGGGCGTCGACGAGGCCGGCGACCAATGGCAGCCCGAACCCCAACGTCTTGCCCGAACCGGTCGGCGCCCTGCCGGCGACATCGCGCCCGTCGAGTGCATCCGGGATGACCGCGGCCTGGATCGGGAATGCATCGACCTTGCCCTGCCGGTGCAGTTGGTCGAGGATCGACGTCGGCAGGCCGAGGTCGGCGAAGGGCACAACGGGGCCGTCGGTGTCATGGGCGTGCGCGCGCGGCGCTTCAGCAATGGTGTTCGTCATCTGGGTACCTCTCGTTCAACAGCGCTCGGCCGGAACAGAAGACAATCCGAAAGCGCTCGCCAGGCGGGGGGTCGACCGGCGAAGAATCCCATGCTACCGGCAACCAGGGCATCGCGTGGCATCACCAGGGGCGGCGCCGGTCCCCATCCGTCGGTCTGACCTGCGGGTTTGAATTACGCTCCGACCACGGGGGTCGAGATGAGCGGTGACCAGACGGTGAGCTTCGAGCGGGCCACCTCCGCCGCGGTCGGCGATCTGACCGATGAGCTGATCGCCACCGACGTCTGGGCCGACGAAGACATCGACGGTGCGGGCATCCCGGTGATCGACGTCCCCTTCGTGACGGTCGGCGGTGGCCTCGGTTCGTTCGCGATGGTCGACTTCCTGCGATCAGCCGGCGTGCCGCCCGCCGACATGCGCGTCCTGGGCGACAGCATCACGCCGACGGAGACCTACGAGTACCTGGCGACGAACTCGCAGATCCCGCGCCACGAGCGGCTTCGGTCGGATGCCAGTTCGGTGATGGACAACATCTGGGGATTCCCGAGCTACGCACTGCGCGAGGCGTGGAGCAAGCGCTCGCTGGCACGGGTGTGGCAGGTCGTCACCGAACCCCTGATCGCCGAATACTTCACGCCGCAGGCCGGCCAGGTCTACGAGTCGGTCCAGCGCGAGTCGACGCGGATCGGTTGGGACGAGATGGTCGCGCTCGGCTACGTCAGGATGATCCGCAAGCGGCGAGGCGGCGGCTACTTCGTCGTGCAGACACCGACGAGTCAGCAGTCGACGAAGCGGATCGCGTATCGCTGCACGTTCGTGCACGTCGCGATCGGCTACCCCGGCGTTGCGTTCCTCCCCGACCTGCAGGAGTACCGCGAGCGGACCGGCGACTACACCCGGGTGGTCAACGCGTACGAACCGCACGACCACGTGTACGAAGAGTTGCTCCGCCGCCCGTGCACCGTGCTCGTCCGGGGCAGCGGCATCGTCGGGTCACGGATCCTGCAGCGCCTCATCGACGATCGCGTCGGACGCGGGGCCCGGACCCAGATCATCCACCTGTTCCGCAACTACGTCGCCGGTCCGCAGGGCACCCGCGCCACGTTCCGGCGGCCCGGTGCCAACGGCTTTGCCTACCAGGGCTTCAACTTCCCGAAGGCGGCATGGGGCGGACAGCTGCGCACCACGCTGGCGCAACTCGACGGCGAGGAGCGGGCGGCGCTGCTGCGCGAGCTGGGTGGCACCAACACCGCGCCGCGCCGCTCGTGGAAGCAGCAACTGCAGCAGGCGACGGCCGAGGGCTACTACCAGCAGGCGATCGGGTCGGTCGAGCAGGTCGAGCGCACGGCCGACGGCGACGCGATCGTCACCCGCGTGAGGGCGGCGGACGGCAGTCTGCAGGAAGTCGACGCGCAGTTCATCATCGACGCCACCGGATTGCTGGCGCGGCTCGACGAGCACCGGCTGATGGCGGACCTCCTCGAGCACGGTGGGGCGGCCCAGAACGCGTACGGTCGCCTCGACGTCGAGCCGCACTTCGAGGTCCGCGGCACCGCCAACGAGGACGGGCGGATCTACGCCTCCGGGTCGATGACGCTCGGCGGGTACTACGCGGGCGTCGACTCGTTCCTCGGCCTGCAGTACGCGGCCCTGCAGATCCTCGACGATCTCGCCGCCCACGGCTTCGGCAAGCGAATCGGCCCGGCGCGCTCGACGGCGCAGTGGTGGCGGTGGATGAGGAACCGCCGGCCATGACCCCCACGCTGTTCGGCCGGATCCAGACCCGGCTGTTCCTCGTCGCCACGGTCGGCGTCGTGTGGACACTCGTCATCGGACCGGCGATCCGGCCACTCGTCGACGACGCCGACCTCGGCGACATCTACCGCCTGGCGTTCGGCGCACTGACCCTGGTCGCCGGTGTCGGCGTGGCCTGGGAGTTCGTGTACCACGGGCTGCAGCAGTTCCGCTGGGAGAAGGACTGGCCGACACTGCTCGGGCTGCTGACCGGCATCCCCGAAGGCGTCGTCGTGTACCTGCTGCTGTCCCGCGGCCTGCCCTGGGACGTCGGCGACGTACCGGTCGACGCGTTCCTCGTGCACTTCACGACGACGTGGATCGTCATCTGGCTGGTCGCCAACGGCCCGATGCGGGTGCTGTTCATCCGGTGGCGTTTCCGCGGCGGGCGCTTGGTGTGAGCGTCGGCGACTGGGAGTCGATGATCGAGGCCGGGCGGCAGGAACGGGCGGCGGTCAATCGCCATCGCGCCCGGGTCGCGCTGGCCGTCTCGACCGTGATCCTCGCCGGGTGGCTCGTGTACGTCACCGCGACCGGCCAGTGGGGTCGCGTCGGCGGTCAGTGGGTGTCGGCGGTGACGATGGTGTCCGGCAGCTTCGTCGCGGGTTCGACACCGCAGGGTGGTGGCGCGGTGGCGTTCCCCGTCTTCACGAAGGTGCTCGACGTCGATGCGGAGGTGGCGCGCACGTTCTCGCTGTCGATCCAGACGGTGGGGATGGGCACCGCAGCGATCGCGATCGTGCTGACCCGCCGCCTGGTCGCGTGGCGCGCGGTCGCCGTCGCACTCCCCGCAGCAGTGGTCGGGTTCCTGGTGGGCGCGCTGCTGCTGGGCCGACGCGACGAACCGTTCTGGCCGTCCCGGTTGCCGGGCCCGTACGTGAAGGTCACCTTCACGCTGCTCGTCGCGGCGATGGCCGTCGTCGTCTTCCTCGGTTACCGGGCGCAGTTGATCGAGCGGGTCGTGAGGCTGCCGCAGCTGCGACCGCGGATCGTTGCCGCGCTGGTCATCACCGGCGTCACCGGCGGGGTGCTGTCGTGGCTCGTCGGGTCGGGCGCCGACGTCACGCTGTACCTGACGATCGTCGTGCTGCTCGGGCTCAGCCCTCGCGTCGGCATCCCGTCGAGCGTGGTGGTGATGGCCGGGGTCTCGATCGTCGGCTTCGTCGTGCTCGGGTTGATGGACGGCCAACTCTCGATCGGGATCGACGAGCAGGGGCAGGTCACGGCCGTCGGCGGCGAGGCGATCGGCAGCGGCGCCGACGAGACGGTCGCGTTCGGCGGCGGCGCGCCGCTCGACGAGAGCCGCTACGACCTGTTCGGTCTGTGGCTCGCGGCGGTCCCGGTGGTCGGTTTCGGAGCGCCACTGGGGTCGTGGGCGGTGTCGAAGGTGACCGACCGCCAACTCGCACGGTTCGTCGTGGCGCTCGCCACGGCTGAGACGGTCAGCACCGTGATCTTCCTCGACGGCCTCGTGCGCGCGCCCGACATTGCCTTGATCGTGTACGCCGTGCTCGGCGCGCTCGTCGTGATCGGCGGACTGTGGTTGTTGGAACGGAACCGCCGGATGCTGCTCGGACTGGCTCCGGTCGACCTCGATCGGTCGTTCACCCGGTCCCGGCTCGACACCGGGCGGCGTTTTCGCGAGCAACTCGCCGCACATGACGAGCACGTGCGCGACGATGGGCAGGAACCGGCGACCCCGAAGGAGCACGAAGGGAAGTGATGAACCGCATCGGCGACTACGAGTTGCTGGAGAACCTCGGCGACGGCAATTCCGGCACGTTCTTCCGCGCCCGGCCGCCGGCGCGACTCGCGCTCGACGCCGAGTACGTCACGCTGAAGGTGATGACCGGGCACGCCACCGACAAGGAGTTCCGTCAGGTCGCCAACGAGTTGCGGGTGTTCGGCGCCGTGAAGTGCGACCAACTCGTCACCGTGTACGACGCCGGACAGCAGAACGGCCGGCTGTTCTATGCGATGGGCTGGTACCCCGAGGGTTCGCTCGCCCGTGACGGCGTCGATCGGGCGACCGCGGTCGCCGCGGTCGTCGATGCCGCGCACGGCGCCCACGAACTGCACGAGGTCGGCGTCGTACACCGGGACATCAAGCCGTCGAACATCATGCTCGACAACGGGCGCGGGCGCCTCGGCGACCTGGGCCTCGCGCAGATGCTGACGCCCGGCATGACCACCACCGGGATCGGACCGATCGGTTCGATCGAGTACATGGAACCAGACGTCATCTGGGGCGAACGTGCGGCGCGGGCGTCCGATGTCTGGTCGCTCGGTATGACGCTGCATCGCGTCGTCAGCGGCGAGGGCGCGTTCGGCGTGATCCCGGAGCACAACGTCCTCGACGCGTTCCGACATGTGTTGCATCGCCGCCCTGCCATCAGCGAGCAGCTCCCTGAGGAGTTTCGCCCGATCGTCGAGCGCGCCGTAGCGGCCGAGCGCTCCGACCGCTATTCGACCGCCGCCGAGTTCGCCGCCGACCTCGACCGAGTGGCGAGGCAGTCATGACCGACCAACGCGTCGCCGTCATCTCCGGCGCCGGAGTCGTCGTCCGCACGGGGGGCGTGGTGGTCGTCATCGGACGCGCCACGGTTGCCGCCGAGCTGATCGACGAGGTGAAGGCGGCGATCGGAAACGATCCCGGCGAGGACCTGGCCCGCCGCGTCGCACGAATCGTGCTCGCCGACGACGACCCACCGGCGCTCGCCGTCGCGAGGTTCGACGGTGGCTTCGCGACCGTGTTCCTGTACGGCGAGGTCGACCTGATCTGGCCGGCCGGACGGTCGAGCGGGGCCGAACACGTCCTCGGCGTGTCCCGCACCGTCGACCGGGCCGACGGGTTCACGATCGCGCTCAGCGAGATCTCCGACCACGCCGTGGAGGACTGGAACGACGTCGAGGCCGGCACGCTGCGGGGCGCCGGCGTGGTCGTGGAAACGATCGAGGCGCCGCCGGAGTGGACGTCGCCCGACGCCGACGACGCGCCGCTGACCCAGGAGACCCCGACGACCGAGCCGGACGAACCGGAATCCGTCGATGCGCCGCCCACCGCCGAGACCGACGCTGACGCTGCCGAATCCGAGGAGGCGCCGCCCACCGAGGAGACCCCGACGATCGTCGCCGGGGCGCCGGAAGGAGAAGCGGAAGACGACGACGCCCCGTTCGAGGCGATCGAGCTCGACGGCGACGTCGATCTGTCCGACCGGACGCCGTTGCCCCTCGCGCACGACGACGTCGCCGAGGACGACCGCCCCGTCTACGAGCGGACGGTGCAAGTGTTCGGGGTGTACTCGCCCCGCGGCCACTTCAACCACCCGGACGCGAAGTTCTGCTCGCGCACGGGCGTCAAGATGGGTGCCAGCATGACAAAGGTGCTGACCGAGGGCCCGCGTCCGCCGCTCGGTGTGCTCACACTCGACGACGGCTCGACGCTGACCGTGCGGTGGGACACCGTGATCGGACGAGACCCGACCGTCGACGAACTCGTGCGCACCCAGCAGGCCTCGCCGTTCGTCGTCTCGGACCTCGCCCAGAGCGTGTCGCGCCGCCACGCGCTGCTCGAGCTGATCAACTGGGACGTCTTCATCAGCGACCTCGGCAGCCGCAACAGCACGTACATCCAGGCGGCGCCGAACGCGCCGCTGCGACAGCTCGCGGTCGGTGAACGCGTCGCACTCCACAGCGGCACGATCGTCCACCTCGGCAAGCGTTCGTTCGTCTACAACGAACACCACGTCCGCTGAGGGGTTCAGCTGGTGAAGATCAGACAGTCGAACAGCTCGGGATCGATCACGTTGTGGGCGGCGTCGGCTGCGGTGAGGCACAGGCGCGTGTCCTCGACCGTGCGGCTGGACAACGAGACGACGTCCTCGGTGACGTACACCGGGTAACGCCCGTCGATGTCCCACTCGCCGACCTCGACGCCGAACCGCTCGGCCGAGTCCATACCGACCTGGTTGGGCTCGTAGCGCGGCGACCAGAAGTAGTGCAGGTGGTTGTCGGCTTCGTCGAAGAACCAGTTCGCCTCCAGCGTCACCGCCAGTTCGCCGCCGACGATCTCGGCGGCGATGATGCGGGCCCGACAGCCTTCGGCAGGGCAGTCGGCCGAGAGCGGCGCAAACGCCCGCCCCTCGACGAGACTCGGCACCTCGATCCGCCCCTCTGTCACGTCGTCCGCGAGCGTCGCGAGGTCGGCGGCGAGCGCATCGATGTGACCACCGGTCGTCGCCCACGACAACCCGCCGTCCGCGAGCGAGCGGGGGACGTTGCCGACGAACAACGTGTCATCGACGATGCCGCGCAGCGCATCGGATGCCGCGACGTCGTATGCCTTCGTCATCGACGTCAGGATCGACCCGGCGACAGCGGCGGGCGCGGTTGCCGCACGGTCGGTGTCGACGCCGATCGCCCACCGGTCGGGAGCCGCCGCCGCGGCTTCGTACAGCCCGATTCCCGGCGTGCCGGCGTGATAGACGACATCGGCGCCGAGGTCGTACATCGCGGCCGCCGTGTCACGTTCGAGCGCTTCGTCGGTGGCCTGCTCGCCGTCGCCCGCGAGGTACCTGACGTCGACCTGCACCGTCGAGGACACGTGTCGCGCCCCCGCGACGAACCCCGCCTCGTAGCGCCGCACGCGAAGGTTGTCGACGCCGCCGATGAACCCGACCCGGCCGGTCGTCGACGTCATCGCCGCGATCGCCCCGACCATGAACGAACCCTCGTGATCCGCGAATGACGTCGATGCCACATTGGGGGCGTCGATGATCGCGTCGATCACGACGTAGTCGACCTCCGGGTTGGCCTCGGCCGAGGCGATCAGAGCGGACACGGTGGCACCCGTTGCATCGTCCGCGAGGGCGATGATCGTGTCCTGGCCGTTCTCGATCAGGGCGGCCAACTCGGCGTCGGTCGCGCCGTCGAAATTGCTCGGCGTGAGCACGACGTCGAGTTCCGCGGCGACCTCGGTGAGGCTCCGGACCGCGGGATGGTCGGCGCCGGCGCCCGGGGCAATCACGCCGATGACCGGCCCGTCCGGCACCACCGGCGGCTCGGTCGCCGGCACGGTCGTCTCGGGGGCGACCGTCGTGGCCGGGGCGGTGGTCGTGGCCGGAACGTCCTCGAGCGAGGTCGGCGGCGACGTTGCGACGGCCGTCGCGGGCGGTGTCGAGTCAGGCGGGGGAACGGCGTCGGGCGTGCCGTCTTGCGTGAGCAGGATCGCCCCGACGACGAGCGCCGTCACACCGAGGACCGAGCCCGCCGCGATCGCCACCTTCTTTCGTCCGGATCGGACCGCTGGCTCGGTCGTCGCGAATGCAGCCACCGGTGGGCCGGCCTCGTCCCCCGCGTTCGGCTCGCCGCGGCCGCCGTCGCCTGCGGGCGGGCCGTCTCGCGGAGGCACGTCGCCGGTCCGATCGGGCGGCGTCACGTCGCCAGAGACACTGGTCGGCGGCTCGACGACGATCGTCTGGCCGGCGCCCGGCGGCGGCGCGCTGGGCTCGGCCGGTGCTTCGTTCGCCTCGCCGCCGCCTGCATCGGCGTCCGTCTCCGGCGCGTCCTCCGCCGGGACCACGGCACCCCTGCCCACGTCGGGCATCCCGACGATCACCAGGTCGGCGACGTGGATGCCGAGCACCGCCTGCGCGCCCCGGATCGCCAACCCGAACTCCTCGGCAGTCGCGTAGCGGTCCGCGGGATTCTTGGCCATCGCCGTCTCGATCAGCCGGGCGACGGCGCTGGGCACGCCGTGCTCGCGCAGGTCCGGCGGCTGGTCGGTGAGCACGCGGCGGATCAGCGGCAGCAGCCCCTCGTCGGTGTCGCTGACGAACGCCGCGTGTCCGGTCAGCGCCTCGAACAACGTCGACGCGAGCGCATAGACGTCGGCCTGCGGCGACGGCGGAAGACCGTCGAGGATCTCGGGTGCGGCATGCGCGACCGACGCGGTGATGACACCGCTGCGCGTCTCGTGCCCGCCCTGGATCCGGGCGATCCCGAAGTCGCTCAACTGGTCGCCGTACCGGGAGCGGAGGATGTTCGCCGGCTTGATGTCCCGGTGCAGGACGCCGGCGCGGTGGGCCGTCTCGAGTGCTCCGCACAGCCGTACACCGAGCTCGGTCACGTCCTGCCAACTCAGCGGTCCGGCGGCGGCCAACCGGTCGGCGAGGGTGCCCTCGGAGACGAACGGCATCACCATGTACGGACGGTGATCCTCGGTGAAGCCGGCGTCGTACAGGGTGACGATCCCCGGATGGTCGGACAGTGCCCCCATCGCCTGGCACTCCCGGTCGAAGCGACGACGATCCTCCGCGCCGAGCCCCGTCCGTTGCAGCACCTTCACCGCGACGTCGCGCCGGAAGGCCGGTTGATGGCCGCGGTAGACGATGGCGAATCCGCCCTCGCCGACGAGCACCATCCCCTCGATGCCATCGATGACGGGCGCATGCCCGGACCCAACCATCGTCCCATCGTAGGCGTCCGATATTCCCCGAGACCGCAGGTGCCGACCTGGTGAGCCACGATGGGGAGATGACATCGCCGCTGCATGGGGTACGCGTCCTCGATCTGACCCGCGTCCTGTCGGGGCCGCACTGCACGCGGATGCTCACCGACATGGGCGCCGACGTCATCAAGATCGAGCCGCCGGCCGGCGACCTCACCCGATTCTCGTCGCCGCGACGCAACGGGCTGGCGAGCTACTTCGTGCAACAGAACACCGGGAAGCGCAACGTGAGCATCGACCTCGCGAGCGACGCCGGGCGCGACCTGTTGCTCGAGCTGTGCGAGCACGTCGACGTGCTGGTCGAGAATTACCGGCCGGGCGTGATGGACCGGCTCGGAGTCGGGTCGGCGGCGGCCCGTGCGCGCAATGCCCGGCTGGTCTACGCATCGTTGTCCGGGTACGGCCAGACGGGGCCGTGGGTGCACCGGCGGGCGTACGCCCCGGTCGTCGAAGCCGAGACTGGAATCATCGCGTCGCAGGGCAATGCGCGAGGTGGCACGTACGCGAAGGACCCGCACAGCCATGCTGACGTCTACACGGGCATCGAGGCCGCGGCCGCAATTCTCGCTGCGCTCTACCAGCGTGAGCAGACCGGTCGCGGGCAGTCGTTGGACATCTCGATGGCCGAGACGATGATGTACGTCAACGAGCACATGCACGATGCACTGTGGACCGACGACGTCGACCCGAACAGCATCCGCAGCTTCCGGCCCGGCGACTACCTCGTGGTGCAGATCGCCAATGGCGAGTCGTACATCGTCAGCGGGCACCCGGCGGAGCGGGGCACCTTCGAGCTGTTCGTCGCCGCGATGGACCGGCCGGACCTCTTCGACGACGAACGATTCATCGACGTCGCATCACGGGTCGCGAACTACGACGCGTTGTGCGGCATCATCTCCGCTTTCGCCGCGACGATTGCCGACGGCGGCCGGTTCGAGGAGCGGTTCGCAGAGGTCGGGCTGGCGACCGGACGCGTGCGCCAGCCGGGCGAGCTCGCCGACACCGAGTGGGCCACCGAGCGGCGGGCGGTCGTCGCCGTCGACGACCGCACGGACGGCACAATTCGTGTCCCGAACGTGCCATGGCGATTCAGTGATGCGCCTGATGTCGGCGTCTCCGGCGTGCCGAGGTATCGCGGCGAGGACAACCGCCGCGTGTTGCAGGAGCTGCTCGGCTACGCCGACGACCGGGTCGACGCGCTCGTCGCGGACGGCGTGTTGTCGAGCCGCGTGCCCGGCGCGCCGACGTGACACCATCGCGAACGTGTCGCTGACCTTTCCCGTCCTGCCGATGAAGGCTTCGATCGGTTCGCTGCCGGCCAGCGACGACGGGTGGGCCTACGAGATCAAGTGGGACGGCTACCGCACCATCGTGTTCGTCGCCGATGGTCGGGTACGGCTGCAGAGCACCTCCGGCAAGGACGTCACCGAACGCTGGCCCGAGTTCGCCGCGCTGGCGGATGCGCTGAACACGCCGTCGGCCGTCCTCGACGCCGAGCTCGTCGTGTTCGACGACGACGGACGACCGCGCTTCGAACTCGTCCAACAGAGCGGACGCGGATCGGACCGCGAGGCCGTCCTGCACATCTTCGACGTGCTCGCGGTCGGCGGCACCGACACGATCGGGCTGCCCTACGTCGACCGTCGCCGGCTGCTGACCCAACTGGTCGAACCGGGGGCGAACTGGCTCGTGCCGGCCCATCAGATCGGTGACGGCGCGGCGCTGCTCGCAGCGACGGTCGAACGGCAACTCGAGGGCGTGATCGCGAAGCGGCTCGACTCGGTCTACAAGCCGGGGACCCGTTCGAAGGACTGGATCAAGGTGAAGAACCGTACGCGGGTCGACGTCGTCGTCGGCGGGTTCACGGCGGGCAGCGGTCGTCGCGAGTCGTCGTTCGGCGCGCTGCTCGTCGGTGTACACGACGCGCACGGAGCGCTCGCCTTCGCCGGCGGTGTCGGCACCGGCTTTGACCAGCGCACGCTCGCCGACCTCACCGCCCGGCTCCGCCCGCTGGAGATCGACACGTGTCCGTTCGTGACGCTGCCGCCGACGAAGTACCGCCGCGGGGCGCGGTGGGTGCAACCGGTACTGACCGCCACGATCGAGATCGCCGAGTTCACGAACGAGGGCCTCGTCAGACACGCCAGCTTCGTCACCCTCGCCTGAGACAAAGTTGTGCCAGGCACAACTT
>JABDKP010000149.1 GCA_013002175.1 Ilumatobacter sp. | reverse complement strand
CAGCCGGCGAGGCCGCAGACGAGGTCGCGGTTGAGGCACATCGTGACCTCCTCGACGAGCTTGTCCTGGTCCCAGACGTTCCAGAAGTCGGCGTGAGCCGTGCGGATGTCGCCGGAGCTGAGCGACAGACCGCGCGGGTCGACCGGAGGGAAGTCGATCCCCAGCGTCAGCTGCGGCAGCGCGACCGGATGAGACTCGGGGCATCCCCCGTCGCTGTACCGGGCATGCCTGGACGAACCGAAACCGGTCAGCCGCTCGCCGTCCCAGCAGTCGGGGAACGTCACGAGCAACCGCAGCGACGTCCCGGCGCCACACTGCTGGGGCGTCGCGTCCCGCGCCGCGCCGGTCCCGCACGACCATGCGACGACGTCGGTGCGCTGGGTGTCGTCGGCCGTCGAGTCACCGCCGATCAACATCAGCCCCTCGGGATAGGCGACGATCTCGGCCGGCGCGATTCCCCGCCCCGGCCGGTAGTACGCGCTCAGTCCCGTCGGCTCGATCAGCCGACCGCTGCGATCCAACAGCGCCGGCGCCCAGTACGACGCGGTGTCCCGTCGCTGGGCGCACGTCGTGTCGGCACCGAGCAGATCGCCGTACGTCGGATCGGACGTCACGTCTCGGTTGCCGAAGAACATGTGCTGATGGCTCTGCCCCGGCTGCCACGGCAGCACGATCGGGTCGTCGAACGCCATGTGGCTCAGCTCGCATTCCACCACGAACTGCGCGACCCGCCCCTGCGGGCCGACGCGGCCGGGGTCGGGGCCTGCCGCCGTCGGCGGCCCGTCGTCGGTGCCGCACGCTGCGACGAGCGCCACGACGAGCACACCGGCGACGATTGCCGTCAGCGCGCCCGGTCGTCGCATCAGTCGTCTCAGCTCGTCGGCATCTCGGGCACTGCGATCGCCTCGATGTCGACATCGACGACGATGTTCGTCGCCGGCGCGACCGGAGCCGTCTCGGCATCGGGCATGTTCTCCAGCTCGGGCGGATCGGGCAGCGTCGCCACCTCGTAGTCGACCGACGGTGGAGCGGTCTCGACGTCGGTCAGCCAGCGGATCGCGTCGAGCGGCGCGATCGACCAGTCACCGGCGCCCTCGCCGTCGCACGGCGCGAGCGTCTCGAGGTCCGCCGGCGCTGTCGAGTCGAACGTGTTGCCGGCGAAGCAGTTGCCGAGCTCCTCGGTCGGGATGCCGAGGCCGAACGCGGCGAGGTCGCCCTCACCGCTGCCGGACACCACGTTGTCGACGACCCGGTTGTTCTGCGCCTCCCACACGAGCGAGTCCGGGATCTCGTCGGCCGGCGGCTGCTCGCGCTGCTCGGCGCACGTGACGTCCCATTCGTCCGGCGTCGGCAGGTCGTCGTTGGCACCGTCCTCGGGGAACGGGATCAGGCCGATACCGGTCTTCGCGTGGTCGTAGACGAGGTTGCGGGTGATCAGGTTGTCGATGCCTCCCGGGGCGATGATCCCGTTCCCCATCACGAGCACCGCGACGTCGATCGCCGGGGTGTCGGGCTGGTTGTTGGAGTGGACGATGTTGCCGACGATCGTCGTGTCCCGCTCGGGGTAGCACAGCTCGTAGCTGCCGGAGTTCGGCACCACACCCGCCCGGTTGTTGCGGAACGTCGAGTTCATGATCACGAGGTTGCCGCCCGAGTTCGTTCCCGAGTAGCCGAGCCCGTTGTGCTCGGAGATCACGTTGTCGATCAGCGAGTCGCATGGGTAGCACTGCCCGATGTAGAAGCCGGCGTCCGGGCTGCCCGACGCATACGAGTTGTCGATCTGTCCGTTGATCGAGTCGAACGCGTACACGCCGTAGTCGCCGTTGCGGATCGCGGTCACGTATGACGCCCGATAGCCCTCGGACCCGGTGAAGAAGACGCCGTTGTTGGTGTAGTTCTGCGTGGTCAGATTCTCGACCACGACGCCCTTCGCGCCGAGCACCCGGACCCCGTTGTCGAGCTCGAACCCGCCGTCCAGGACGACGCCGGCACGGTCGGTGCCCCGGATCGTGATCTCGTCGGTGACGACGTTGACCGCCTCGGTGTACGTGCCGGGCGACACGAGCACCAGGTCGCCGGGCGATGCCGCGTCGACGGCATCGGTGATCGTGCCGAACTCGTCGGGCACGAGCAGGACGCCGTCAGCGGTCGGCGGTGGGTCGGTCTCGACCGGCGGATCGGTCTCCACCGGCGCCTCGGTCACCTCCGGCGCCTCGGTCTCCACCGGCGCGTCGGTCACCACCGGCGCGTCGGTCTCGACCGGTGCCTCCGTCGCGGCCGGCGCGTCCGTCGCCGGTGTGGCGTCGTCGCTGCTGCCGCAGGCGGCGAGCGTCAGCAGCGCGGCCATGCCGAGTGCGATCGAGTGCTTCATGGTCGTCCCCCTGGATCGTCGTGACGGTGGCGATTGTGACACGCCACACTCGCCGGAGTCGTGTCCGGCCACGCCGTGTCACGCCGGCAGCACGGTGACCGATCCGACCATGCCGACCGTCTTCGTGCCGTGGATCGAGCAGTAGTAGAGGTACGTGCCCGGGACCCCGAAGACGTGGCGGTACTCGTCGCCTGGGGTGAAGTCCTCGGTGTCGATGCCCCAGTCCTGCGACTCGTCGACCGGGAGCACGTTGTGGTCATTGCGGCCGTTGTTCGTCCACCACACCTCGGTGCCGGCGACGACCTCGATGTCGGCCGCGCGGTAGCTGTTGTCGAGCGACCGCACCTGCACGACCTCGCCGTTCGGCGGTGTCTCGGCGGGTGGCGGCACGGTCGTCACACCCGGTGCCGCGGTGGTCGTGGGCGGCAGCGTCCGCGCCGTCGTCGCCGGATCGGGCGGCGCAGAGTAGGCGTCCGGGCCGTCGACACCGCACCCGGCAGCCGCCACCGCGAGCGCGCCGACCAGACCGAGCGTGACGGCAGGTCGCCGTTGCGCGCCGATCACTGCGTCATCAACGCGTCCGCGTACTCGTCGCGCAGCGTCTTCTTGGAGAACTTGCCGACGCTGGTCTTCGGGACCTCGTCGATCCACACGACACCCTTCGGCAACTGCCACTTGGCGACGCGCCCTTCCAGGTGGGCGATGATCTCGTCCTCGGTGACGTCGTGACCCTCCGCCTTGACGACGCAGGCCAGCGGCGCCTCACCCCACTTCGGATGCCCGACACCGATCACCGCCGCCTCCGCGACTGCGGGGTGCGACATGATCTCGTTCTCGAGCTCGACCGAGCTGATCCACTCGCCGCCCGACTTGATCAGGTCCTTCGTCCGGTCGACGAGGCGGATCCGGCCCCGCCCGTCGACGGTCGCGACGTCGCCGGTCTTCAGCCAGCCGTCGTCGGTGAAGCTCTCCCCCGACCGCGGGTCGTCGTAGTAGTCGGCCGCGATCCAGTTGCCCCGGCACTGGAGTTCGCCGCTCGATTCGCCGTCCCACGGCACCTCGTCGGTCGTTCCCGGCGCGACGACCCGGAACTCGGCGCCGAACACGATCCGGCCGACCTGGGTGTTCAACTCGGCCTGCTCCTCCACCGGAAGCTGCCGCTGGTCGGCGTCGAGGTGGCAGACCGCGGCGATCGGGCTCGTTTCCGTCATCCCCCACGCCTGCAGGATCGGCATCCCGATCTGCTCGCGGAATGCCTCGGACAGCGACTTCGGCACGGCGGAGCCACCGCACGGGATCGACCGCAGCGCCGACGTGTCGCGACCCTTCAGCTCGGGCAGCACCGCCATCCAGATCGTCGGCACACCGGCCGCGACGGTGACCTTCTCGTCGACCACCAGATTGGCGATGGCGGACCCGGACAGGTCGGGCCCCGGCATGACGAGCGACGCACCCGAGGCCACGGCCGCATGGGCGAGGCCCCATGCGTTGGCGTGGAACATCGGCACGACCGGCAAGACGACGTCGGACTCGCGTACCGCCAGGTTGTCGACCGTCATCGCGCCCATCGTGTGCAGGAACGTCGACCGGTGGCTGTAGACGACGCCTTTCGGGTTGCCGGTCGTGCCGCTCGTGTAGCACATGCTCGCGGCGCGGTGCTCGTCGGTGACGTCCCATTCGACAGGATCCGCGGCGGCCAGCAGTTCCTCGTATTTCAGCAGTTCGTGGCCGTTGAGATCGTCCGGGATGTCGCCCACGCCGTCGTCCATCAGCACGAGGTGACGGACGCGCTCGAACGTCGGCAGCAGCGGCGCGAGCAGCGCCAGCAGCGAACGGTCGACGAAGATCACCTCGTCGTCGGCGTGGTTGACGATGTACGTCAGTTGTTCCGGGAACAGCCGGATGTTCAACGTGTGCAGCACGCGCCCGGTGCACGGGGCGGCGAAGTACAGCTCGAGGTGCCGCGCCGTGTTCCATGCAAACGTCGCGACCCGGCCCTCGCCGGAGATGCCGAGCGTGTCGAGGACGCCACCGAGGCGACGCGTGCGGTCCGCCCATGCGCCGTACGTCGTGCGTTCGATGCCGCCTCCGGTCGCGGTGACGATCCCCTTGTGCGGAAAGTACTTCTCCGCCCGCTCGAACAGATGGGGAATCGCCAGCGGTGTGTCTTGCATCAGGCCTCGCATGCCTGGGGAATGTAATCGTTGCGGGTGTCCGTTTTCGCAGTGCACTTCGGCGTGACGATGCGCCTCGATCGAGGTGGCGGCCCGCTACCGTCGGGGTCTCGTGACCGACGCCGCCGCCATCGAACCGACGAAGACGCCGCACCTTCGCCCGGTCTGGGCGCCGCTGACGCTCGTCGCGTTCGTCGCCCTCGTGATCTGCAGCAACGTCGCCAGCGCGGTCTGGGCGCGCTGGGTCAACACCAACCCCGAGGGCTTGCTGCTGCTGTCCTCACGGAACCGTTACCTCGCGCTGACGCTCGCGGCCGGGGTGTCGATCTGGTACTACGCCGCGATCGGGTTCATCCGGATCGCAGCGGCGTTCGTCGTGTGTCACCTCGTCGGCCGCGCCTACCGCGACGACGTGCTCGGCTGGTTCACGCGCTACCTCGGCGTCGCGAACGAATCGGTCAACGCATTCGAACGGGGCTTCGACAAGGCGGAGTGGCTGCTGGTGCCGTTCTTCGCCGGCTCCAACATCGTCGCCGCGCTGACCGGCGTGAAGGGCACGCCACCGGTACGGCTCGCCGCACTGCTGACCGTGGGCATCGCGGCGCGGCTGACGCTGATGTGGTGGCTGGCGCGCACGTTCGAGAGCCAGCTGATCGACTTCCTCGAGTGGCTCCAGCGCTACCAGTGGTGGGCGGTCGGGGCGTCGATCGCCGTCGTCGTCCTGATCAACGCCCGGAACCTGCGCCGCGGCTGACACGTCGAAGTCGTCCCGTCAAAGTTGTGCCAGGCACAACATTGACTGCTACACAGTCGGGCATGGCTGAAGTCACCCTCGGCGGCAACCCCGTCAACACGTCCGGCGAGCTCCCCGCAGTGGGCAGCACCGCACCCGCGTTCACCCTCACCGGCGCCGATCTGAGCGACATCGGGTCCGACGACCTCGCCGGGAAGAACGTCGTGCTGAACATCTTCCCCAGCGTCGACACGCCGACGTGTGCCCAGAGCGTCCGGACGTTCAACCAGCGTGCCGCCGACCTGGACGACACGGTCGTGCTGTGCGTCTCGGCGGACCTGCCGTTCGCGGCCGGGCGCTTCTGCGGCGCCGAGGGCATCGAGAACGTGAAGACCGCCTCGACGTTCCGCTCCGACTTCGGTGACGACTACGGCGTCACCCTGGCCGACGGCAAGCTCGCCGGCGTGCTGGCCCGCGCGGTCGTCGTGGTCGATCGGGACGGCAAGGTGACCCACACCGAGCTCGTGCCCGAGATCGCCCAGGAGCCCGACTACGACGCGGCCCTCGCCGCGATCTGAGACGTCGATCGAGGTCGTCGTCAGTCGAGGTAGTCGTCGAGCCCGATCACGAGGCCGGGACGGCGGGCGATCTGCTTGCATGCGAGCACGACGCCCGGCATGAAGCTGGACCGGTCGTAGCTGTCCTGGCGGATCGTGAGCGTCTGACCCCGAGCGCCGAGGATCACCTCCTGGTGGGCGACCATGCCCTCCATCCGCACGGCGTGGGCGCGGATGTTGCGGGGCCCGAGCCCGCCGCGGGCGCCCGGATACACCTCGACCTCGGTCGGGTCCGGGGCGAAGTCGGCGTCGCGGGCGGCGGCCATCCGCTCGACGGTGGTCACCGCAGTCCCTGACGGGGCATCGATCTTGCGGGTGTGATGGAGCTCGATCACCTCTGCGGTGTCGAACCACGGCGCCGCCTGCTCCGCGAATCGCATCATCAAGACTGCGGAGATCGCGAAGTTCGGCGCGATCAGGCAGTTCGGCCCGTCGTCGGCGCCGAACGTCGACCGGAACAGCGACAGGTCGTCGTCGGTGAAACCGGTCGTGCCGACGACGGCGTGGATGCCGTGCATCCCCAGCCACGGCAGCGTGACGCGGGCTGCGGCGGCGACCGTGAAGTCGACGACGACGTCGCACGCCGCGGTGGAGAACTCGTGCAGCTCGTCGGCGACGGTGACGCCCTCGACCTCCTCGCCGGCAGCGTCGGGGTCGACAGCAGCGGCGAAAACGAGGTCGGGGTCAGCGGCGACCGCGGCGCAGACGGTTCGACCCATCTGCCCCGCGGCGCCGTTGACCCCGACTCTCACGTTGTTGTCGCGCTCAGGCACATCGCCGAATGTAGCCCTGTCGCCGGGCATCCGGTGTCTGGCACCTGATGCCCGGATCGACGGAGCTGGTCGTCAGCGATGGCGTCGTCAGCGATGACGACGGCGAGGACCGCCCGATCCGCTGCGACGGCCACCGCCGTCGCCGGACGGACGATCGCTCTTCGGGCCGAGATCGCCGAGTTCGTCGGCGAGTTCGGCGTCGAAGCTGTCCTCGAAGCTGACCTCGACGACGTCGGAGTCGGCCGGAGCGCTGTCGCGGCCACCGTCGCGACCGCTGTCGCGGCCACCGTCGCGACCGCCGTCGCGC
>JABDKP010000148.1 GCA_013002175.1 Ilumatobacter sp. | reverse complement strand
GTCGGAGGTGGGGCGGTCGGCGTCGGCACCACGAGCCGCTGCGCCGGCTGGAGGCCCTGCGACGCGGCCGCCCGATCGACCGACGAGTCCTCGGCGGCGATGATCACCGAGGCCGGCACGCCGGCACTGACCAGGGCCGCGACCAGGACGAGCGAGCGGCGCCGACGTCGGCGCACGGCGGTCGAACGTGCGGGACTCACATACGGACCTCGTCGCCGGCCGCACCCGGCTTGAGGCAACGTTGTGTCAAGAAGCGGGTCGCCTGCTCACCCCACGGCGCGTGCCGCGGCCGTCGCCGCCGCGGCGACCAGGATCGCGACGACGAACGGCGCCCGCCGCCACAGCGCGAGACCAGCGGCGACGAGACCGACCAACCGTGCATCCACGGTCAGCGCGCGGCCGTCGCCCAGCGTCGACACCAGCGCGAGTGCGGCAAGCAGCGCCGCGGGCAGCACATCGACGACACGCTGCATCCGCACCGGCAGCTCCCGGTTGCCGAGCGCCAACGGCCCGGCGGCCTTGAGGCCGAAGGTTCCTGCCGCCAGGACGATCAACACCAGCGTGGGGGCGCTCACGACGCGTCGCCCCGATCGGCCGGCACGCCGGGCCGGCCGGCCAGCACCCCGATCATCGCCGCCAGGATCGGGACGCCTGGCGGGGTCAGCGGCACGAGGAGCACGGCGACGATGCCGCCCACGACCGCCGTTCGGAGCTGGCGATGATCACGGAGCCGTGGCCACAGCAGCGCGAGGAACGCGGCCGGGCCCGCCGCGTCCAGCCCGAGATCGGTGATCAGGTCGCCCGCACCGGAGAACAGCAGGTGGCCTCCGACCGTCGTGGCGTTCCACACCACGAAGACCCCCATCCCTGCGACCAGGTAGCCGTAGCGACGCCATCGCAGCTCGTCCTGGGCGGTCGCGACCGCGGTCGACTCGTCGATCATCAGCTGGGACATCGCCGCTCGCTGCCAGATCGCGCCGGTCAACGCCGGCGCGAGGACGACACCGAACGCGAGCGAGCGAACGTTCAGCAACAGCCCTGCGATCGCGGCCGACGCGACCGATCCCCCGTCGCCGAGGATCTCTACCGCGGCGAACTGCGAGCTCCCACCGAAGACGAGCGTCGAGAACCCGATCGCCTGCAAGACGGACAGCCCGGAGTCCGCGGCGGACGCTCCGAACACGATCCCGAAGGGTGCGACCGCAGCGACGATCGACGCCGCCTGCCGATGGATCGCGCGCCGGACGGCGACGTCCCGTGGATTCGCGGCGTCCGGCATCGGCACAGTGTGCCCGCCCGCCGCTGCGCGGGTTCAGGCGGACCCATCGGCACGCGCCGGCATGGAATAGTTCAGGGTCCGGAGCAGGTTGTACCGATGTCCGGCCGGAACCCGCTCCAGGCGACCGGGACAGCTCCAGGAAGGAACGCATGCGAACCACAGCTCGAGGCAGACGCGACCGAAGACGCGCCCTGGCAACGCTGCTCGCCAGTGCCGTGCTCCTCGCCGCGTGCGCGGGCGAGTCGTCCGCGGAGCCGAGCGGGCCGACACTGCCACCGGACGTCGATGCGATCCTGTCGGCCTCGGCCGTTGCGATGGGTGACGTCACGAGCGTGCGCTTCGACCTGGCCCGGAGCGGGCAACGCGTGTACATCGACCAGTTCGACAAGATCGCCCTCGATCGCGTCGTCGGGGAGTTCGCGGTGCCCCAGTCCGCGCAGGCGGTCCTCGACGTCGAAGTCAACGACTCCCTCAAGACGCAACTGGCCGCGATCGCACTCGGCGACGAGGTCTGGCTGTCGAACCCGATCACCGGCACCTACGAGACCCTGCCGGAGGGCTACGACATCGACCCGTCGAAGTTCTTCGATCCCGAGAACGGTTGGCGACCGCTGCTCGCCAACCTCGCCGACGCCGAACTGGTCGGTGTCGAGGACGGGGACTACCACGTTCGCGGCACCGCGACCAGCGATCAGATCAGGACCATCACCGCCGGGCTCGTGCGCAATCAGGACGTCGGCATCGAGTTCCGGATCGATCGCGTCACCGGTCTCGTCGCGTCGTGTGCCTTCACGACCGACCTCGGGGCAGGCGCGATCGATTGGACCTTGGAGCTGACCCGCTACGGCGAGGACTTCACGATCGAGCCCCCCGAGGACCTCACATGAGCGGCCCGGACGCGGCGAAGCGCTCGACGGGGCTGATTTCGTAGTGTCGCTCCGCGCCCGCAGCGAGCACCCGCCGTCGCCCCGCGCCATCCTCTGGGCGGTCGGGTTCAGCGTGTTCGTCGCGGCCGACGACCTGACGGTCGTGTCGACGATGCTCCGTCCGATCATCGGCGACCTCGGCGTCAGACTTCCGGACGGTCTCGACGATGCGGCCTGGGTCGTCAACGCCTACCTCGTCGCGTTCATCGCCGTGATGCCGGTTGCCGGGCGGATCAGCGATGTGATCGGCCGGCGACGCACGTTCGCGCTGGCCTATCTGATCTTCCTCGTCGGCACCATCTGGATTCCGCTCTCGTCGTCGCTCGGCCCGTTCCTGGTCGGCCGCGTGCTGACCGCGATCGGCGGTGGGGCGATGGTCCCCATCGCACTCGCGGTCGTCGGTGACGTGTATCCCGAGCGCACCCGGGCACGAGCCCTCGGCACGCTCGGCGCGATCGAGACGCTCGGCTGGGTGTGGGGTCCGCTGTACGGCGCGGTGCTCGTGCGGTTCTTCAGCTGGCGTCTCCAGTTCTGGCTCAACGTACCGCTCGCGGTCGTCGGCCTCGCCGCGGTGTGGTGGGCGCTGCGGGGCCACGACCGCCCGCGCGACGCCCACCGCATCGACTGGTTGGGTGCCATCCTCCTGACGGTCGCACTCGTGTCGTTGAACCTCGCGCTGCTCGGCTCCGCCGAGGTGCAGAGCGTGCAGGGTCTCGACGAACTGACCGGAGGCGGCGGCGCCGACCTGCGATGGCTCTACCCGGTGGCGATCGTCAGTGGGGTCATGTTCGTGCTGCGGCAGCGCGGGACTGCGGACCCGCTCGTCGACCGGGCGCTGCTGCGCGGCCGCAACGTGCCCGCCGCCCTGATCGTCAACTTCGTCATCGGTGCCGCCCTCGTCATCGCGATGGTCGACGTGCCGCTGTTCATCAACGCGGTCGAGGTCGACCTCGAGCGCGCCGCCGTGATCGCGGGTTGGACGCTGTCGGCGCTGACGGCATCGATGGCCGTCCTGTCGTACGTCGGGGGGCGTGTGACCGAGCGGACGTGGTACGGCCCGCCGATCGTCCTCGGGCTCGTCGCCGCGACTGTCGCGTACGCGCTGATGGGTTTCACCTGGGGCGCCGACACGCCGTACCCGCTGTTCGCGATCCAACTCGCCGTGCTCGGGGCGGGCTTCGGCCTGACGACCGCGCCGACGACGACCGCGGTGGTCGATCACGCAGCCCCGGCCCATCGCGGCAGCGCGGCGGCAGTCGTGATGGTCGTGCGGCTCCTCGGGCTCAGCGTCGGCCTGTCGGCACTGACCGCATGGGGCCTGGCCCGGTTCAACGCGCTGCGCGGCACGATCGACCTGCCCCCGCTCACCGACCCCGATTTCGAACCGGCGCTCCGCGCGGCCTCGGAGGAGCTGACCGCGACCTCGATCGCCGAGACGTTCGTCGCCACCTCGGTCGTCTGCGCCATCGGCCTGGTGCTCGCGATGGCCCTGCTGCGGCGCAGCGACGCGCCACCCACCACCCTCGACCCGAACGCCCAGGAGGCGGACATGACCGACCACCCGATCACCCCGACCGACCCCGACGTCGATGCGGTGGACGCTGACGATGCCGACGCGCCCGACCCCGCGCTCGACCCCGACTCCGAAGCGGACCCGGACGTGGTCCCCGGCGTCGGCGCTCCGGCCGGCGGGTGGCTCCAGCGTCACCTCGGCCTTGTCGTCGGCGCCGTGGCCGCTGCGCTCGTCGGCGCCTTCGTGTTGATCATCGTGCTGTTCGCGATGCTGCAGGACACGCGCACCGAACTCGACGCGACGACCACTGCGCTGCAGACGAGCGCCGATGACCTCGCGCGGGTCGAGGCCGGCGCCGCGCTGTTCGCATCGCAGGTGACCGGCTTCCAGGAGCAGATCACCGCCCTCCAACCGACGATCCAGGCCGGTCTCGACGAAGCAGTCGTCGGGCTCGAGACGTTCAGCGAGTCGACGCTGGAGTTCACGGTGAACATCGATGAGCGGGTCGACATCCAGACCGACGTCGTGCTCGACCGGACGCTCGAGGTGCCGATCAAGACCGTGCTGCCGATCAACGAGACGTTCGACACGACGATCAAGATCGCCGGTCCGTTCGGCACCGAGATCCCGCTCGACGTCACCGTCCCGGTGGACATCGACGTCCCGATCGACCTCGTCATCGACATCCCGGTCAACGAGACGATCCCGATCGACGCCGAGGTGCCCGTCAAGATCGACGTGCCGATCGGCGTCGACGTCGCCGAGACGCAGCTCGCAGAACTCGCCGATTCGCTCGCGGCCGGACTGCGGTCGTTCACCGAGGTGCTGGAGGGTCTCGGGGGCTGACGTCGCGCCACCGGTAGGTTCACGTCGTGACCCGACCCGACCACGACGACCGGGTGCCGACCGCCCGCGCCGACCGCGTCGTGCCCCGGCCGAACACCACGTTCAAGCCCCGCCGGCGGGCGATGTCCGCCGCGCGTCGTCGCGACCTCGACACGTGGCTCGGTCGCTGGGGGCTGGACGAGGCAGGACCCCCGCTGGACTGGACCGACGTGTTCGGAGATCGACCCGTCGTGCTCGACATCGGCTTCGGCCACGGCGAGACGACGATCGAGATGGCTCGCGCCGACCCCGGCACCGCGATCGTCGGGATCGACGTGCACACGCCGGGCGTCGCCACCGTGCTGGACGCGATCGAGCACGTTCCGCTCCCGAACGTGCGCGTCGTGCACGGCGACGTGTTGCGCTTCCTCGTTCGGGTCGCCCACGAATCGCTCGCGGGGATCAGGATCTACTTCCCCGATCCGTGGCCGAAACCACGCCAGCACCCGCGGCGGCTCGTCCGCGAGGACGTCGTGCCGGCGTTGGTCGACCGGCTCTCGATCGGAGGCGAGCTCCATCTCGCGACCGACATCGCGGGCTACGCCGACACGATGCGGCGCGCGTGTGCGGCGGACGATCGCCTGGAGGGGGGCGTCATCGAGCGGCCGCCGGCGCGCCCGCTGACACGGTTCGAACGCCGCGGCCTGGACGAGGGTCGCCACCCGGTCGACCTGCGTTACACCCGCATCGCCTGATCCCATCACCTGCGCCGGCACGGCCGCCCCCGATGTCATTGCGCGCGCAAACGACTATCCTCGACACGATGGGCACGATCCTCCAGACATTCCCGCTCGGGCCCCAATGGCCGACGATCGACCCCTTCCTGTTCGTCGCCCACCACCGCGACGCCTACCCGCGCGGGACTGCCGAGCTGGGCCCCGACGCCCCACTCACCGGCCGCACGATCGGCCAGGACTTCGCCGGCATCGACGGTTGGAACATGTACCACGGGGCGACGGTTCCGGGCTTCCCCCAACACCCGCATCGAGGCTTCGAGACGATCACCTACGTCCGCACCGGATGTTGCGACCACAGCGACTCACTCGGCGCCACCGCTCGGTTCGGGCGCGGCGACACCCAGTGGATGACCGCGGGCGCGGGTGTCGTCCACAGTGAAGTGTTCCCGCTGCTCGACGCCCAGCGCCCGAACCCACTCGAACTGTTCCAGATCTGGCTCAACCTCCCGGCTGCCGACAAGCTCGTCGATCCGTACTTCACGATGCTGTGGAGCGAGCGCACGCCGACCATCGCGGCCGGTGACGCCAACGGGGCGCTGGTCGACATCACGGTGATCGCAGGTGCTCCGGCCACGACCGCCGGCGAGGACGCCGTCACGCCACCGGCGCCACCACCCAACTCGTGGGCGGCACGAGCCGAAGCCGACGTCGCCATTTGGCATCTGCGCTTCGACGCCGGCGCTACCTGGACGATGCCCGCCGCGTCGGGGCCGGAGACGAATCGCGTCCTCTACGCCTTCTCCGGTTCGTCGATCGACGTCGACGGCGAGTCGGTGGCGGCAGGCAACGGGGCGGTGATCGACCCGCGCCATGCCGTCGAGCTGACTGCCGGCGACGCCGAGGTCGAGTGCATCGTCCTGCAGGGCCGCCCGATCGGCGAGCCGGTCGCGCAGTACGGACCGTTCGTCATGAACACCGAAGCGGAGATCCGGGCTGCGTTCGACGACTACCGGAGGAGTCAATTCGGTGGGTGGCCGTGGCCGAGTGACGCCCCCCATCACGGCCCGACACGGGGCCGCTTCGCGCTCCACGCGGACGGGCGACTCGAGACGATCGACGACGCGCAGCCGTTGTCGGTCCCCGAACGCTGACAACCTGCACACCGGCCCTGCGATCAAAGAGCTGAGCAAATCGCGAGACATCCGGCGAGATTCTCGCCAGACTGGAAAGATGACGGTGCTCCACGACCTCGTCGCCGAACGCGGCGTGCTGCTGATCGACGGTGCAATGGGAACCGAGCTGTTCGCCCGGGGCCTGGAGTCGGGTGACCCGCCCGAAGCCTGGAACGTCGATCACCCCGACCGTGTGGGCGCGGTCCACCGCGACTACATCGAGGCCGGGTCCGACATCGTGCTGACCAATTCGTTCGGCGGCACGGGATTCCGCCTCAAGCTGCACAAGCTCGACGATCGCGTCGTCGAGCTCAACCGCGCCGCCGCCGCGATCGCCCGCCAGATCGCCGACGAGTACGACCGCACGCTGGTCGTCGCCGGATCGATGGGACCGACCGGCGAACTGCTCGTTCCGATGGGTTCGATGACGCCGGCGACGTGCGCCGATGCATTCGCGGAACAGGCGCAGGGGCTCACCGAGGGTGGCGCCGACGTGCTGTGGATCGAGACGATGAGCCATCTCGACGAGGTCGCCGCGGCGATCGAGGGCGCCCGCTCGGTCAGCGACCTCCCGATCTGCGCGACGCTCAGCTTCGACACCGCCGGACGGACGATGATGGGCGTGACGGGCGAGGAGGCAGTACAGCGACTGGTGCCGCTCGGACTCACGGCGCTCGGGGCGAACTGCGGCAACAACCTCGCCGACACCGAAGCGGCACTGCGCGAGATGCGCGCGGCCGACCCCGACGTGCTGCTGATCAGCAAGGCCAACGCAGGGATGCCCGAGTGGCACGGCGCCGAGCTGCACTACAGCGGTTCACCGGACGTGATGGCGGCCCACGCCGATCGTCAACGTGAGGCCGGCGTCCAGCTGATCGGCGCCTGCTGCGGGAGTTCGCCGGCCCACCTCCAGATGATGCGCCGTGTCGTCGACGGTGAGCTGCCGGTGCCCGAGGTCGAATTCGAGGTCGCCGTCGTCCGTCAGGTCGCCAAACGCCGGGCACGAACCGGGCGCCGCGATCGCGGCACGAGCTGACCGACCGTCAGCGCGCAGCCCGCAGCGCCTTCGCCCTCGTGGCCGCCTCCGCGGCATTCGACGAGCGGACGGTGATGTGGCCCATCTTGCGTCCGGGTCGCGGCTCGGACTTGCCGTAGAGGTGCAGCTTCGCGCTGGCGTCGTCCAGCACGGCACCCCAGCTCGGATCGTCGGGCGACCACAGGTCGCCGAGCAGGTTGACCATCGCCACACCGCCGCACGTCATCGCCGTGTCACCGAGCCCGATCCCGCACACCGCGCGGATCTGCTGCTCGAACTGACTGGTCACGCTCGCATCCAGCGTCCAGTGACCGCTGTTGTGCGGCCTCGGGGCCAACTCGTTGACGAGCAGCTGCGGTCCCGCCTCGCCCGCGACGACGAACAGTTCGACGGCCAGGACGCCCGTGTAGTCCAGCGCGTCGGCGAGTGCCATCGCCACGCCCTCGGCACGGTCGGCCAGGTCGGCTGACACGTTCGCCGGCACGATCGAGAGGTCGAGAACGCCGTCGACGTGGGTGTTCTCCGCGACCGGCCAGTTCGTCGTCCGCCCATCCGCCGTCCGGGCGACGATCACGCTCAACTCAGTCAGGAGATCGAGCCGCTGCTCGACGACGCACGGCACGCCACCGAGCTCCGCCCACGCCGCGTCGACGTCGGCGTGGCGGTCGACCCGTCGCTGACCCTTGCCGTCGTATCCCAACCTCGCCGTCTTGACGACCGCGCCGCCGTCGAGCACCGCCGTCGACACGTCCGACGCGCCGCGGTCGGCATCGATCACGTCGTACACGCCGACCGGAAATCCGTTCTCGACGAGGAACGCCTTCTCAGCGATGCGGTCCTGCGCGATGCCGACTGCAACCGGGGAGGGGGCAATGCGGACCGCGTCAGCGATCAGCGCCAACGCCGGCGCCGGCGGATTCTCGAACTCGGTCGTCACGACGTCACATTCGATGACCAGGCGACGCAGTGCGGCCGGATCGTCGAACGCAGCGCAGAGATGTTCGTCTGCAACCGCTGCGGCGGGTGCGGACGGGTCGGGGTCGAGCACGATCGTCCGGTAGCCCATCGTGCGGGCGGCCATCAGCGCGTAGCGACCGAGCTGACCGCCACCGAGCATGCCGATCGCGGCGGGCGGCACCAGCTCGTGGCCGGTGCTCGTCACGACGGGGCCGGTGGCAGCGTCGCCGATGCTGCCGCGTCCCGCATCTCCGCACGATGCGCGTCGAGCGCGCCCCGCAGATCGACGTCGTGGATCGCAAGGATCGCAACGGCGAACAGCGCGGCGTTCGTCGCGCCGGCGTCGCCGATCGCGAATGTTGCCGTCGGCACGCCGGCGGGCATCCGCACGATCGAGTACAACGAGTCCTGCCCCGACAGGTGCCGCGACGCGACCGGTACACCGAGCACCGGGACCGTCGTCTTCGCAGCGAGCATGCCGGGCAGATGGGCGGCACCGCCCGCGCCGGCGATGATCGCCCGGAGACCCCGGCCCGCCGCCTGCTCGGCATACGCGAACATCTCGTCGGGCATCCGGTGGGCGCTGACGACGCGTGCCTCGTGTGCAACGCCGAAGCGGGTCAACACGTCGACCGCCCGCTCCATCGTCGGCCAGTCGCTCGCCGAACCCATCACCACGCCGACGAGGGGCTCCGCGCTGCTCACGTCGTCAGGTTACGCCGGGCGCAGCGGCGCAGCCGCGTCCGCGGGCGGATCAGACACCGAGGGCGGCGGCGACGAGGGAAGCAATCGGGACCGCCGCGCCGTTGTGGACGCCGCTGTCGCCGACATTGCGGCCGAAGTAGAAGATCGCCCCGAAGACGGCGAGGAGGACGAGGATCACGATGATCCACTCGAGGGTCGGTGACAGGCCCCGGCGGGCGGCGAGCTCGCCACTGCGCGCCGTGGGACGCCCCTTGGGCGCCGTGTACCCCTTGCGGGTCGTGTCGGGCTGGTCTGCTGGGTCGGTCGAGGTCCGTGCCATCGGGACCAGACAAGCAGACGGCTGCGGACGGGTTCAAGCACTGCGCGCACAGTTTTCCGATCCGTTCGGCGTTCAGCGCGGATCGTGCCAGCCGATCAGCCGCTCGATGTACTTCGCCGTGACGTCGACTTCGATGTTGACCGGGTCACCGGCGCGTTTGGTCGCCAGCGTCGTCGCGGACTCCGTGTGCGGGATGATCGCGACGGTGAATCCGTCGTCGAG
>JABDKP010000129.1 GCA_013002175.1 Ilumatobacter sp. | reverse complement strand
AGCCCGAGCATACCAACCTGTCGATTCGAACGCCGATCGGGCCGGTCGGGGTGATTACGCCGTGGAACACGCCGTTCATGCTGTCCACGTGGAAGATCGCGCCGGCGCTGGCCGCCGGGTGCACCGTGGTCCACAAGCCGGCCGAATGGAGCCCGTACACGGCGGCGATGCTGTCGGAGATCGCCGTCGAGGCCGGTCTGCCGCCGGGCGTGCTCAACACGGTGCACGGGTTCGGCGAGACCGCCGGGAAGGCGCTCACCGAGCACCCGGCGATCAAGGCGATCGCGTTCGTCGGCGAGTCGGCCACCGGCTCGATGATCCAGGCCCAGGGCGCCCCCACCCTGAAGCGGGTGCACTTCGAGTTGGGTGGCAAGAACCCGGTGATCGTCTTCGACGACGCCGATCTCGAGCGGGCGCTCGACGCGGTGGTCTTCATGATCTACAGCCTCAACGGCGAGCGGTGCACGTCGTCGAGCCGGCTGCTCGTGCAGTCGGCGATCCACGACGAGTTCGTCGAACGGCTGTCCGAACGCGTCGCAGCATTGCGGGTCGGCCATCCGCTCGACCCGGCGACCGAGATCGGTCCGCTGATCCATCCCCGGCACTGCGCGAAGGTGCGCAGCTACGAGTCGATCGCTGCCGACGACGGTGCACGGGTGCTCGTCGGTGGGACCGTCAGCGATGCCGTCGACACGGGCGACGACTCGTACTACGTCAACCCGATGCTGTTCACCGGTGCGACGAACGACATGCGGATCGCCCAGGAGGAGATCTTCGGTCCGGTGCTCACCGTCATCCCGTTCGAGGACGAGGCAGCCGCGGTGTCGATCGCGAACGACATCGACTACGGCCTCGCCGGCTACCTCTGGACCGGCGACACGGGCCGGGCCCACCGCGTGGCTCGCGATCTCGACGCCGGGATGATCTGGGTGAACAGTCAGAACGTCCGCCACCTGCCGACGCCGTTCGGCGGCACCAAGGCCAGCGGCATCGGGCGCGACGGTGGCCCGGAGTACTCGTTCGAGTTCTACATGGAGACGAAGAACATCTCCGTCGCCTACGACACCCACACGATTCCGAAGCTCGGCCAAGGCTGACCGTGGCGGTCACGCTGTCGCCCGAGCAGATCGCGACGGTCGCCGCCGCCCATGAGCGGGCGCGGGTCACGGCGGTGCCGATCGACCCCGTGACGCGCACGTTCCCGGACATCACACTCGAGGACGCGTACGCGATCCAGGCGGCATGGATCGACCTCCAGGTCGCGGCCGGTGCGGTGGTGCGCGGTCACAAGATCGGGCTGACCAGCCGTGCGATGCAGCAGGCGATGCAGATCGACGAGCCGGACTTCGGGGCGCTGCTCGACGACATGTTCCTGCCGTCGGGCGCGACGATCGCCGCGTCCGACTACCTCGACCCGAAGATCGAGGTCGAGTTCGCGTTCGTGCTGGCGGACACCCTCGACGCGCCCGATCTGACGGTCGACGACGTCTACGCGGCCACGAGCCACATCGTGCCCGCGCTGGAGTTGATCGACGCGCGGTCGCATCGCGTCCACCCTGCGGACGGGCGGCGCCGCACCGTCCTCGACACGATCTCGGACAATGCCGCCGACGCCGGCATCGTCGTCGGCGCCGAACAGGTGACGCCGGAGGAGGCCGCTGCCGGCCGGCTCCGATGGGCGGGGGCGATCCTGTACCGGAACGGCGTCGTCGAGGAGACGGGACTGGGGGCCGGCGTGCTCGACGACCCGGTACTGGGTGTCGTCTGGCTCGCGAACCGCCTGCACTCGATCGGGATCCCGCTCGCCGCCGGCGAGACGATCCTCGCCGGGTCGTTCACCCGGCCGGTCGACTGCCGGCCCGGCGACCACATCGAGGCCGACTTCGGCGATCTCGGCACACTGACCCTCGACGTCAACTGACGACAACGTCGTGCCAGGCACAATGTTGTCGGAACCAGCAAAGGAACCGAGCATGAAGACGCAACTGTTCATCGGAGGCGAATGGCGCGACGGCGCGGAGGACGGCGTCATCGACGTCGCCGACCCCGCGACCGGCGAGGTGTTCGCGGAGATCGCTGCCGGCACGCCGGCCGACGCCAGCGAGGCGTGCGACGCGGCCCACGAAGCCCAGCTCGCTTGGGCGGAGGTCGCGCCGCGCGATCGCAGTGAGACGCTGCGTCGGTGCTGGGAGGTGCTGATGGAGCACCACACCGAACTGGCGGAGCTGATCGTGCGCGAGCACGGCAAGCCGATGGCGGACGCCAAGGGTGAGATCGCCTACGCGGCCGAGTTCTTCCGCTGGAACGCGGAGGAGACCGTCCGCATCCGGGGCACGCTCGCCCACGCGCCGGCCGGAGCGAACCGAATTCTCGTCCATCATCCACCGGTCGGTGTCGTCGTGATGATCACGCCGTGGAACTTCCCGGCGGCGATGATCACCCGCAAGCTCGCACCGGCGCTCGGGGCCGGCAACGGGGTCGTGATCAAGCCGCCGAAGGAGACGCCGCTGACCGCGCTGCGGATCGCCGATCTGATCACCGAGGCCGGCGTCCCCGGAGGGCTCGTCAACGTCGTGCCCACGCTCGACTCCGAATCATGGTTCGACGCCGCGGTCGACCACCAGCGCGTCCGGATGGTGTCGTTCACGGGGTCGACCGAGGTCGGGCGGGTGTTGCTGCGCCGCAGCGCCGACCGCGTCCTGAAGACGGTGATGGAGCTCGGCGGCAACGCGCCGTTCGTCGTGTTCGACGACGCCGACCTCGACCAGGCGGTCGAGGGAGCGATGGTCGCCAAGATGCGCCACAGCGCCGAGACGTGCACCGCTGCGAACCGCTTCCTCGTCGAAGCCGGTGTCGCCGCAGAGTTCGCCGCACGACTGGCGGCGGCGATGCGCGACGTCAAGGTCGGCAGCGGCTTCGAGGACGGCGTCACGTGCGGCCCGCTGATCAACCCCACCGCGGTCGACGACGTCGACGCCCTGGTCCAGGGCGCGATGGACGCGGGCGCGACGGTCGAGCTCGGCGGCCGGCGGATCGACCGACCCGGCAACTTCTACGAGCCGACCGTGCTCGCCGACGTCGCCGCCGAGTCGCCGATCGCGCAGGCCGAGATCTTCGGGCCGGTCGCACCGATCATCACGTTCACCGACGTCGACCGGATGATCGAGATCGCGAACGACACCGAGATGGGTCTCACCGGTTACGTCTACACCCGCGACCTCGGCAAGGGTCTCGCCGTCAGCGAACGGATCCAGGCCGGGATGATCGGGCTCAACCGCGGGTCGGTCTCCGACCCCGCCGCGCCGTTCGGCGGGATGAAGCAGTCCGGGCTCGGCCGGGAGGGCTCGACCGAGGGGATCTACGAGTTCTGCGAGACTCAGTACATCGCCACCGACTGGTGACGGTGTCGCGACAGGCGAGGCAGGTGGCCCGATGGACAGCGAGAACTGGAACCAGCGCTACGCGGGGTCCGACTACGTGTGGACGGTGACCGCCAACCAGTTCGTCGAGCAGCACCTGTGCGACCTCGCGCCCGGCACGGCGATCGACCTCGGCGCCGGTGAGGGGCGCAATGCGGTCTGGCTGGCCCAACGCGGGTGGGACGTCACCGCCGTCGACTTCTCCGATGTCGGCCTCGCGAAGGCGAAGCGCCTGGCGACCGAGCACCACGTGCACGTCGAGGTCGTCTGCGCGGACGCGACGACCTACGAGCCGGAGGAACCGGTCGACCTCGTGGTGCTGGCCTACCTCCAGATCGATGCGACGGGGCGCCGGACCGTGCTCGAACGGGCGGCGACATGGCTGCGGCCCGGCGGGACGGTGTTCGTGATCGCGCACGACCGGTCCAACGTGACCGACGGGTACGGCGGCCCGCCGGCGGCGGCGGTCTGCTACTCGGTCGGCGAGACGGTCGAGGCGCTCGCCGGCCTGACGATCGAGCGGGCCGAGGTGGCGGAGCGGACCGTCGTCAACGACGACGGCGTGCACACCGCACTCGACACATTGGTCATCGCCGTACGGCCCGCAGCGTGACGCGCCCGGTACCGCCGTGGTTCCCGACGGCTCGGCGATTAGCGTCGGCGGGGTGAGCGACGAGGTACGGGCGCGGCTGACGTGGCGGTTCGGCGGACCGATGCTGTGCGTGCTGTTCGCTGCGGTCGTTGCTGCATGCAGCCTGTCGTCCGGCGACCCGCAGGTCGAGTCGGTGCAGCAGGACACGGTGACCCCGTCGACCGGCCCGGCGACCGACGTCGCGGCCACCGACCCGGCGCCGCCGCCGACCACCGCGACCACGACCCCGCCGACCACTGCGGACACGATCCCGCCCACCACCGCCGACACCGCGCCGCCGAGCACGGACGCTCCTCCGCACGACGGGCCCGTCTCGTTCGCCTCGACGATCCGGCCGATCATCAGCGAGACGTGCGCGAGCTGCCACACGGGCGACGGGCCGGGCACCCCGCACGTGCGCTTCGACACCGCCGGGACGGTCTCACGGGTCTCGTGGGCGATCGCTGACGTCGTCGAGAGCGGCTACATGCCACCGTGGCGGGCATCGGCGGCGAGCGTGGCGTTCCAGCGCGACTGGAGCCTGACCGATGCCGAGATCGCGGCGATCCTCGACTGGGATGCCGCCGGAGCGCCGCTCGACGTGAGCCCCGACGAAGCGATCGTCGCCTCGAACGGGGTGGTGGGGATCGCCGACCCGGACGTCGAGATCCTCGCGAGCGGCACCTACGACGGCGAACTCGGGCAACCGGACGAGTACCGCTGCTTCGTCTACGACCCCGAGGTGACCGAGACGTCGTACGCCTCGAAGATGCAGTTCATCCCGCAGCAGACGCAGGTGGTCCACCACGCCGTCGGGTTCATCGTCTCGGCGTCCGATCGGGCGGCGATCGACGCGATCGACGGCGCCGACGGCCAGGGCGGATGGTCGTGCTTCGGCTTCAGCCCCGGCCGCTCCGCCGAGCTCGTGTTCACGTGGGCACCGGGCACCGATCCGACCGAGTATCCGGAGGGGACCGGGCTGCGGTTCGACGCCGGCGACTTCTTCGTCCTCCAGACGCACTACCACTACGAGGTCGAGGCGCCGGGCGATCGCTCGACGTTCGCGATCGAGTGGTCGGACGGTCCGGCCGATCCGGTCAGCCTGGCGACCTATCTCGCCCCGGCCGAGATCCCGTGCGCGGCCGACGAGTCCGGCCCGCTGTGCGATCGCGACGCAGCGCACGCCGCGGCGGTTGCCGCATATGGCGAGGAAGGCGTGCTCGCCGATTTGCTCGTCGGGTTCTGCGGGTACGAGCTGTCGGATTTCGCGGGGATGACCGACGGGACGGCGTCGTCGAGTTGCGACTGGGATGTGCAGGCAACCGGCACGATCGTGTCGGTGTTCGGCCACGAGCACGAACTCGGCGCGAGCTTCCGGATGACGCTGAACCCCGACACGCCCGACGAACTCGTGCTGCTGGACATCCCGGAGTGGGACTTCGACTGGCAGCTGATCTATGAGCCGGTCGACGAGATCGTCCTGGCGCGCGGCGACACGATCCGGATCGAGTGCACGTGGGACCGGGCCAAGCGCGACCCGCGGCTGGAGCCGGCGTACGTGCTCTGGGCCGACGGCACGAACGACGAGATGTGCTTCTCCAGCGTCGTCACCCGGCCGAACTGACCGCCCGTCGCCGCCCGGGTCAACGGGTCACCGGGAGATAGTCGAGGAGCTCACCCGCCAGGCGCGTGAGGTCGGTGCGCCGGGGCCAAACCGCCCGGAACCGTCGCTCGATCCGCAGGCCGGGGACGTCGATCTCGACGAGGGCCCCCGACGCGAGGTCGGTCGCGACGGCGAGCCGGCTGATCACGGTGGGCGACGACCCGTTGATCACCGCGATGCGGACCGCCGAGATCGACCCGAGGTCGAGCGCCGAGGGAGGCATCGGCCGGCCGAGCCGGGTGAGCTCGTGTTCGAGCGCGTCGCGTGTGCCTGAGCCGCGCTCGCGCAGCACGAGGGGGGTGGCGCACAGCGTCGTCAGGTCGACGGTGCCGGTGCGCGCCCAGGCGTGCCGACCCGACACGACGGTGACCATCTCGTCGCCACCGACGACCTGCTCGTCCACGGTGGCGGGCAGCGTCGGGGACTCGACGAAGCCGAGGTCGACCGATCCCGACTCGACACGGTCGAGCACCGCCCGGCTGTTGGTGACGTCGAGGGTGACCGAGTCGGCGGGCCGCTCCGCGAGGAACTGTTCGAGCCACGGCGGCAGTACGTACTCGGCGACGGTGTAGCTCGCCGCGATCCGCAGCAGACCGCTCTGGTGGGCCCTGATCGACGCGACGCCGGCCGCGAGGTCGTCGGCGGCGCGCAGCAACGCACCGGCCAGGTTTGCCACGAGTTGTCCGTCGGGTGTCGGGACCGAGCCCGTCGGCGAGCGTTCCAGGACGACGATCCCCAACTGGGATTCGAGCGTGCGGATTCGGCTGCTCGCGGACGGCTGCGTGATGCGGTGGGCCTCGGCGGCGCGTGACAGGCTGCCGAGGTCGACGACCGACCTGAACAGATCGAGCGCTGAGAGTTCGGGGAAGACAGCGGGGAGCGGCATCGGCGTTCCTGACTAAAGATGCGATCTATGGGATGTAATAGATCAAATCTATGACCATCGCGGAGGATTCGGCCTACCGGCGAGACCCCGTAACGTGCAGACTGGTGCCGCGCCCGGCGCGCACTCACGATGATGACGACGACAGAAATGGGGCGGCGATGACCCGACTCGGGTTCTTGCTCGACAGCGATTCCTGCATCGGCTGCCATGCCTGCACGATCGCGTGCAAGAGCGAGCACGACGTGCCGCTCGGCGTCAACCGGACGTGGGTCAAGTACATCGAGACCGGCAACTTCCCCAACGCCAGCCGGCACTTCTCGGTGATGCGGTGCAACCAGTGCGACGACGCGCCGTGCATGACGATCTGCCCGACGAATGCGCTGTTCCGCGCCGACAACGGCATCGTCGACTTCCAGGACGACAACTGCATCGGCTGCAAGTCGTGCATGAACGCATGTCCGTACGACGCGCTGTTCATCAACCCGGACACGAACACCGCCAACAAGTGCAACTTCTGCAACCACCGCATCGAGATGGACCTCGAACCGTCGTGCGTGATCGTGTGCCCGACCGAGGCGATCAAGGTGGTCGACTTCGACGATCCCGACGACCCGGTCCGCAAGATCATCGGCCGTGAGGACGTCGCGGTCCGCGCCCCCGAGCAGAACACGAAGCCGAAGGTGTACTACCGGGGCGCCGATCAGGCGTCGCTCGACCCGACCAGGACGCAGATCAAGCCCGACGGTCTGATCTGGGCCGACACGACGAAGAACCACCGTCTGACCCCGGAGATGACCCATCACGGACATCCGGACGCCGGCATCGTGGCCCGCACGACGTACACCACGCCCCACACGACGACGTGGAACAAGATGGTCTCCGGGTACCTCGTCACCAAGGCGATCGCCGGTGGGGTGATGTTGATGGCCGCGTTGATGGTGCTGCTGGGGCATTCCGACGAGCAGGCCGCGGTCGGCGTGGTGCCGCCGATGGTCGCGGGGGTCTTCCTCGCGGTCACCGGTGCGCTGCTGATCGGCGATCTCAAGCAGCCGATGCGGTTCTTCTACCTGATCACCAAGTCGAACTGGTCGTCATGGCTCGTCAAGGGGGCGTACGTCCTCGGCGCCTTCGGCGGCGTGTCATATCTGTGGTGGTTCGCCGGCGTGGTCGACTCGTCGCGCACGCTCGAGATCCTCGCTGTGCCCGCGGCGCTGCTCGGTGCGGCGACAGCCGGCTACACGGCGTACCTGTTCGCCCAGTGCGAGGGACGCGACCTGTGGCAGACGCCGCTGCTGTTGCCGCTGCTGCTCGCCCGCGCCGTCGTCGCCGGGGCTGCCGCGTACGCGATCCTCGACGTGTTCATGGCGATCCCGGAACCGGACGCGGTCCGGTGGGCGCTGCTCGGCGGGCTCGGGGCGGTGGCGTTCCTCACCGCGGTCGAACTCGCCTCGCACGGCAGCCGCCACGTCGAACTCGCGATCCACGCGATGACCCGGGGCGAGCACGCGACGTGGTTCCGCGGCGGCGTGCTGTTCGGCGTCGTGCTCCCCGCCATCGCAGTGATCGTCGCGCTGGCCGCCGACATCACCGACCCGTACCTCGTGGCCGCCGCCGGCGTCAGCGCCCTCGTCGGCATGTTCCTGTCCGAAACCGCCTTCGTCCGCGCCGGCCAATCCGTCCCCCTGTCCTGAGTCAAAGTTGTGCCAGGCACAACTTTGACATCGACCCGTCGAATGATGGAGCCATCCACATGACCGATCTTCGCAAGTACCCGCCACACGAGCAGTGGCACCACTGGACCGAACTCGACGCGAAGGCATGGCCGGACAAGGTCGAGCGCAACTACACGCTCGTGCCGACGACGTGCTTCAACTGCGAAGCGGCGTGTGGCCTGGTGGCCTACTTCGACGACGAGACCGGCGAGATCGCGAAGATCGAGGGCAACCCCGAGCACCCCGCCAGCCGCGGCCGCAACTGCGCCAAGGGCCCGGCGACGCTGAACCAGATCTATGACAACGAGCGGGTGCTCTACCCGCTGAAGCAGACGGGCGAGCGCGGCAGCGGGCAGTGGGAGCGGATCAGCTGGGACCAGGCGCTCGACGAGATCGGCGCGCGGATCCGCACGGCATTCCAGGAGGACCGCCACAACGAGGTGATGTACCACGTCGGCCGGCCCGGCGAGGACGGCTATGCCGACCGCGTGCTGAAGGCATGGGGCACCGACGGCCACAACAGCCACACCAACATCTGCTCGTCGAACGCCCGCATCGGGTACCAGAGCTGGATGGGTCACGACCGCCCGTCCAGCGACTTCGCCAACGCCGAGGTGATCTTCCTGATCTCGTCGCACCTGGAGGCCGGCCACTACTTCAACCCGCACGCGCAGCGGATCATCGAGGCGCAGAGCAACGGGGCGACCGTCATCTGCGTCGACCCGCGGCTGTCGAACACGGGCTCGAAGGCCGATCACTGGCTGCCGACGTGGCCGGGCACCGAGGCGTTCCTGTGCCTGTCGATCGCCCACCTGCTGCTGGAGAGCGGCACCTGGCAGCGCGACTTCGTGCGTCGCTGGGTGAACTGGGAGACGTTCCTCGCCGAGCTGTACCCGCACCTCCCGCAGACGTTCGACTCGGTCGAAGAGGCGCTGAAGGACCACTACAGCGAGTACACCCCCGAGCGGGCCGAACACATCACCGGTGTCTCGGCGGACCAGATCCGCGAGATCGCGACCGTCATCGGCAAGCACCCGACGAAGTTCGCGTCGCACAACTGGCGCGCCGCCGGCGCCGGCAACCTCGGCGGGTGGCAGGTCGCGCGGTCGCTGTTCTTCCTCAACGTGCTGACCGGCTCGGTCGCCACCGAGGGCGGCACGTCCGGCAACGGGTGGAACAAGTTCGTGCCGCACCAGACGAAGGGCGCGCCGCCGCTGACGAAGTGGAACGAGCTCAGCTGGCCGAAGGAGTACCCGCTGTCGTACCACGAGATGTCGATCCTGCTGCCGCACTTCCTGAAGGAGGGTCGCGGCAAGCTCGACACGTACTTCTCGCGCGTGTACAACCCGATCTGGACGAACCCCGACGGCTTCACCTGGCTCGAAGCGCTGAAGGACCGCGACAAGGTCAATTGCCACGTCGCGCTGACGCCGACGTGGTCGGAGACGTCGTGGTTCGCCGACTACGTGCTGCCGATGGGTGTGGCCGCCGAGCGTCACGACCTTGCGTCGTTCGAGACGCATGCCGGTCGCTGGATCGGCTTCCGGCAATCGGTGTTCCGCCGCTACGCGGAGCTGAAGGGTGAGACGATCGACCACACCCGTCGGTCGCACGAGTTCAACCCCGGCGAGGTCTGGGAGGAGAACGAGTTCTGGATCGACCTGTCGTGGCGGATCGACCCCGACGGCTCGCTCGGCATCCGGCAATGGTTCGAGTCCGACGAGCGTCCCGGCACGCCGATCAGCGTCGACGAGTACTACGCGCACATCTTCGCCGAGGAGGTGCCCGGCCTCGCCGACGATGCGGCGGCCGCCGGTCAGACGCCGCTGGAGTTCATGCGCGACCGCGGCGCGTACGCCGTGCCGACCGATCCCTACACGCCGTACGAGCGGCCCGTCGACGCCGCTGCGGTGGCCGACTGCACGCAGGACGCGTCCGGCGTGTTCCGCAAGCCGGGCACGGTCGGCGTGTTCGACGGCTCCGAGCAGAGCTTCGCGTCGACCGAACTGGCCAAGCTCGGCGACGGGTCACCGGCGATCGAGATCGACGGCGAGCTGAAGGAAGGGTTCCCGACGCCGTCGAAGAAGCTGGAGATCTTCTCGACCACGCTGAAGGACTGGGGCTGGCCCGAGTACTCGACGCCGACGTGGATCCCCAGCCACGTGCACTGGGAGGACCTCGACCTCGCGGGCGACGAGCGGATCCTGCTGCCGACCTTCCGCATCCCGACGCTGATCCACACGCGGTCCGCGAACTCGAAGTGGCTGAACGAGATCAGCCACCGCCACCCACTGTGGATCCACCCGGAGGACGCCGAGAAGCTGCACATCGAGGAGAGCGGCCTCGTGCGGATCAGCACGCGGATCGGCCACTTCGTGATCCAGGCGTGGCGCACCGAGGGCATCCGTCCCGGCGTCGTCGCGGCGTCGCACCACATGGGTCGCTGGCGGCTCGACGAGGAGCAGGGCCGCAGCTGGGCGGCCGGCAAGGCGAACATCGCCCAGGACGGCACGACGTGGAAGCTGACCCGTGAGAAGGGCAACGAGTCGTACGAGTCGGCCGACCCGGACACCGGCCGGATCTGGTGGCACGACACCGGCGTGCACCAGAACGCGACGTTCTGCGTGCAACCCGACCCGATCTCCGGCATGCAGTGCTGGCACCAGCGGGTGCGGGTCACCCCGGCCGAGGAAGGCGACCAGTACGGCGACGTCGTCGTCGACACCGCCAAGTCGCGCGAGGCGTACCTCGACTGGCTGTCGAAGACCCGTCCCGCAGGCACCACCAACGACACCGGCCTGCGCCGTCCGCTCTGGTACGCCCGCCCACTGAAGCCGACGATCGACGCCTACCGCCTGCCCGAGTCGTAGTCGTGCGGGTCGTCGTCGTGCCAGGCACGGCGACGACCCGTCGCGTCCGCGTCACCAGCCGGAGGTGCCGGGCTCGCCCTTGAACGGGCCGACGATCTCGTCGGTGATCCACCCGCCGTAGAAGCCACCGGTCTGGGCACGGACGACCTCGCCGTCGACGATGCACGTCACCCGGTCGGGGTAGAACGAGACCCAGCCCGCGTAGGCGGCGAACTCCGGGAACGGGTCCGGGTACCGCCATCCGATCGGTGCCGAGGTGCCGACGACCGCGACGTACTCCGCCAGGCCCTTCCACTCGCACTGCGACGACGCACCCGGCACGCTGACGAGACGGCCCGGCACGACGTCGTCGGCCGGCACGTAGAACGACGGGGGGTGGGACGTCTCCAGCACGCGGATCGCCCCAGTGGTGACCGCGATCGGCCCGTCGTCGGCGACAACCTCGACCCGTCGACCGTCGGCCACGACGGCGGGCGGCCGTGGGTAGTCCCACACCGACTCCTCGCCGGGACCCGGCTCGACCGCGAACGCCGGCCGACGCGCGCCGGTGTTGACCCACTTGTCACGTGCCGCCCGCACCCAACCCGGAAGCTGATCCATGTTGCGACGATAGGTCGATCCCGATCGGAACGCATCGAGACAAAGTTGTGCCAGGCACAACTTTGTCGGTGTCTACCGATCGTCGATGTGGAGAGCCGACCGGACGTCGTCGATGGAGTTCACGAGCACTGCAGTCATGCCACAAGCTCGCGCGCCCTCCACGTGATGTGAATGGCGAGCCATCCGTCGAGGAAGTCGCGGTCCGGGAGATCGATTGCCAAGCTCCCACGGAGTGATTCGAAGTACCTCGAGGAGTCGATCTGGCCGATCTCGTGCAGACGGTAGGCCTCGTCCATCGAGAATCGGAAGGAGATCTCCGATGGATCGGTCCGAGAGCGTTCTGCCCAGACGTCGAACGCCCGCGTGAAGTCGATGTCGATGACAACACCTCCGAGGTCGAACAACAGCGCGTCCGTCTCCGCGAGATCGACCGGCATGGGGCATGCTGGCACACCAGTCAAAGTTGTGCCTGGCACAACTTTGACTAGGCGGTGCGGCGGCGTGCGAGTTCGCGCTTCATCCGATACATCGAGGCATCGGCCCGGCGGATGACGTTCTCGGTCGACTCGCCGGTGGCGGCGCAGGCACTGCCGATGCTGATCGACAGTGCCGGATCAGCCGGCCGTCGAGCGTTGTCGGCTGCGACGGCGTCGTAGATCTTGGCGACGACCTCGCTCGCCGCGTTCTCGCTCGCGCCGTAGAGCACGGCATAGAACTCGTCGCCACCGACCCGGGCGATGAGGTCGGAGGAGCGGACGGACCTGCTGATCGCGCGGGCTGCCCTCCGCAACAACTCGTCACCGACGTCGTGGCCGTATTCGTCGTTGACGCATTTCAAGCCGTCGACGTCGAAGCACAGCACCGACACCGGTTCGTAGCGACGCGCGGCCAGCGGCACCAGTCGGTCCGCCGCCGCCGTGAACGCACGCCGGTTCGCAAGCCCGGTCAGCGCATCGGTCAGGGCGAGGCCCGTGAAGAGCACCTCGCGTTCGACGAGGTCGGCGAGGTCGCGCAGGACCTGCGCATCAGCGCGCAGCAGCTTGCGCGGTTCGCTGTCGATGATGCAGAGCGTGCCGATCAGCGGGCCGCCCGGCGATGCGATCGGCGCGCCCGCGTAGAAACGGATGTGTGGGTCACCCTGCACCAGGGGGTTCTCGGCGAAGCGCGGGTCGTCGAGTGCGTTCTCGACGACCATCATCGGCGCCTGGCCGGCAATCGCGTGCGAACAGAACGCGTCGCCCCGAGGTGTCTCTGCGGCGTCGATTCCCTGCGTGGAACAGAACCACTGTCGATCGGCATCGACGAGGGAGACGAGGGCGATCGGGATCCGCAGCGCCCGACTCGCCACACGCGTGATCCGGTCGAACCGCTCGTCCGCAGGCCCGTCGAGCAGGTCGAGCGCGTACAGGTGCCCGAGCCGCGCTGATTCGGCGATGGGCGTGCGCTCTGTTCTCACACACGGTCATCGGCACGTTCGCAGCCGATCATGAGCCGAGCAGGCGAGACCGCTCATCGTACCTGGTAGTGGTATCCGAACCAGCGATGCAGCTGCGCATCCCACTCCTCGGCAGCCACCGGCAGTTCCTCGGTGAGATCGTTGCGGGTGACCTTCAACGTGTCGTGGGTCAGCGTCACCCGGTCGGGGCCGCCGTCGAGCAGGCGCGTCGCGAACGGCTTGCGATGCCAGTGGCGTTCCGGGTCGACCTGCATCGAGTCGGACACCGCCGTGAACTCATCGAGCGTGTGGGCGACCCGCTTGAACCGGTACTGCGGGGCCGGGGCGTCGTCGACGTGCTTGGTCAGCGTCGTCCCCTGCGGGCTCGCGAACAGCTCGTACGTCCCGTTGCCACCGTCCTGCGGGCCGGTCCGGTTGAGCGCGATCGGCCGGATGAAGCCGTCGCCGAAGCCGACGTCGACGAGATGGGGCTCGTCGACCATCACCTCGAGGGTGAGATGTTCGAGCACGGTGCTCGGGCCGTCCAGGAGCACGGCCGCGCCGAGCATCGTGACCCGGAACCCGATCGCGTCGAGCAACGCCGCAAACGCTCCGTTCAGCTCGAAGCACCATCCGCCCCGACCCGCTCCGACGATCTTGTCGAGCGACGACTGAACATCGGTCGTCAGATGGATGCCCTGGGTGATCGAGAGATTCTCGAACGGCACCGCGGTCATGTGCCGACGCTGCAGTTCTTCCAGCGTGGCGAGGTCGACCGCAGGCGTGCCGGCGAAGCCGATCCACTCGAGGTACTGCTCGACGTCGACGTGCGCATCCTCCACGGCGTGAGTGTAGGAACACCGGTCGCCCTACGGTGGTGGCGTGCGCACCGACGTCGTCTTCAACGCGTTCGGTTCCGACCTCCGTCAGCTGCTGGCGATCGCGCGGGTCGTGGACGAGTCGGGCTTCGGGGCGCTGTGGGTCAACGACCACTTCTCCGGTGCGGTGCTCGATGCGCCATGGTCGCGGGACCCGTTCGTGATGCTCGGCGCGGTCGCCGCAGCCACCGAGCGGATCGACGTCGGCCTGCTCGTCGCGAACATGATGAACCGTCACCCGGCGCAGCTCGCCTCGGCAGCCAACTCGGTGCAGTCGCTTGCTCCCGGTCGCGTCCGGCTGGGGATCGGGTCGGGCGCGGCGCCCGGCTCCCGCTTCGCCGTCGAGCACGAGATGATCGGCACCCCGCTGGCGGACTCGGACGGGCGGCTGGCGATGCTGCGTCGTTACATCGCGGACCTCAGGGCGATGTGGAAGCCCGACGGCAGGGCGCCGGTCGGCGGCGTCGTCGACGGCGCACCGATGCCGCAGCTGATCGTCGGTGGTTCGGCCTGGCCGACCATCGAGGTGGCGATCGAGATGGCGGACGGCGTCAACGTCAGGCGGACACGCCGGCTCGCCGAGCACCTCGCACAGATCGGTGCCGCGGATGTCGGCCGTGAGTTCGAAGTCAGCGTGCTCGACGACCACCTCGATCTCGACCACCCGACCGGCGGTGCGGCGGCCGACCTCGCCGGGGTCGATCGCCGGCTGGTGACGATCTCCGGCGACGTCGACCTCGCGACGCTGCGTGCGTTCGGCGAACGGGTTCGTGACTGACCAGCCGACACCGGATCGCCGCAAGCGTTACAGTCGAGTCGTCGTCGCGCCATGCGCCGACCTGTCGCAGGGACCGCGAACGCGGTCCGAGGAGATGAGATGGACACGTTGTTCGGCCTTCCAGCGCACTCCTTGCTCATCCATGCGCCGATCGTGTTGCTGCCGATCGCCGCGTTCGCCACGGTCGTGCTGGCGGCTCGTCCCGCATGGCGAGCGCGGGCGAGCTGGTGGATGGTCGCCGCACTGTTCTCGGTGGTGGCCATGCTGTATCTGGCGAAGGACTCCGGTGAGGCGTTCGAGGCGGCGTTCGACGGCGCGGTCGACGTCGACCGACACTCCGATCTCGCCAACACCACCTTCGTGCTGACGGTGCTGTGGTTCCTCGCGTACGCGGCGCTCGTCGGGTACGAACACATGCAGCGCCGTCGCGTGCCGTCGACCGCCGGAGCTGCCGGCCGGGCCGGCGAGCCGATCCCGGCGGTCACGTACGGCCTGGCCGCGCTGGCCTCGGTGCTCGCGATCCTCGCCACGATCTGGCTGATCCGCACCGGACACGAGGGCACCGACGTCGTGTGGGGCGGCACCACCGACCAGATCTTCGGCGGGTAGCGCCCGTTACGTCTGGTGCCAGGCACCAGATGTCACGCGTCAGGTGACGACGACGGGCGTGCCGATCGTGGCGAACGCCCACAGGAACGCGGCGTCGAGGTTGTGCTGCCGCTGGCACCCGCCCGACAGCCGGGTGCCGAGTTCGTCGCTGGTCTGGTACGGCGAGCCATCGTCGACGTGGAGCGGGATCGCGTGGAACCCGATCGCGCCGATGTCGGTCTTCAGCCAGCGCACCATCTGCGGCAGATACGCCTCACCGTTCCAGGCCGTCGACATGTCCGAGCGGCTGTACACCTCGTGCGTGCCGGGGGTCTCGTTGCTGTACGCGGAACCCGACACGAGCCAGGAGCGCAGGATCAACCCGTCCTCGCGAACCGCCCAGACGCGCTGGCCGGCGCGGTCGTACACGACGCGACGACCCGACCCCGAGTCCGGTGGGAGCGGGGGAGCGTCCGTCCCCGCGGACGCGACCGGCGACAGCTCGACGCCCCACAGATCCTTCGCGCCGGGCGCCGGCGGCGGGGTCCGCACGATCAGCGACTCCTCGTCGGGCCAGATGCCGAGCGCCAGCGCGCTCTCGCGCCCGACCACGCCATCGACGAACAGCTGCGCGTCGGTCTGGTAGTCCATCACGGCGCGCAGTGTCGACCCGCCGAAGTCACCATCGACGGCTTCGGTGAAGTGGCCTCGGTCGGCCAACGCCTGCTGCAGGCACGCGACCCCGTCGCCGGATCCGCCGAGGTGCAGCGACAGCGCCCCGATCGTGCACCCGCCGTCGGTGCGCTCCTGCTCGACCGGTGTCGTCGGCTCGGTGGCGTTCTGCGACGGGTCGGCGACCGCGAGATCCGGCAATCCGGTCAACTCGACGTCGACATCGAAGCCGGCGAGCGTCGTCGGCGGTGCTGCGGCGGCGAGTGACGTCGATCCGGAGCTGCGTGACGTGACGACCGCACCGATCGTCGCTGCTGCGAGCACGCCGACGACCGCGAGCGCCAGTGCGAACTCGTGCCGACGCTGTGCGACCGGCTTGGCCTTCCACGCCGGCTCGCGCTGGTGTCGGCGGGCGTCGTTCACGGGCGTCGAGCCTATCGGCCCGCTCTGTGCTGATTGTTTGTCCCGCGATGCGGAACTGTTCCATGATGTAGGACAGCACGACGGTACAGGCGTATGGGCCGCGGCCTAACATCTGGAGACGCGGGGCCGAATCGACCGACCGGTCGAGAAGAAGCGAGAACGACGAGGGGTGGACGAGGGCGATGCAACGAGGGAACGGGAAGCGACGGAAGAACGGGCGTCCGGCCGGCGCGCTCGAGCGGTTGACCTCCCCGTACATCCGTGAGGGCGGCGCACTGCGCGCCGCGACGTGGGACGAGGCCCTCGACCGGGCCGCCGAGGGGCTGGGCCGAGCCAGGGACGCGATCGCGTCGGGCGACGCTCCCGATGCGTTCGGGATGTTCTCCTGCTCGAAGGCGACGAACGAGGTCAACTACTTCGCCCAGAAGTTCGCCCGCGCGGTGATCGGGTCGAACAACATCGACTCGTGCAACCGAACTTGACACGCTCCCTCCGTCGTCGGTCTGGCGACAGTGTTCGGGGCGGGAGGCGGCACGGCCTCGTATCGCGAGATCGAAGAAGTCGACGTCGTGCTGCTGTGGGGGTCGAACGCGCGCGAGGCGCATCCGATCTTCTTCCATCATCTGATGAAGGGCCTCGACAACGGGGCGACGATGTACTGCGTCGACCCGCGGCGGACGTCGTCGTCGAAGTTCGCCGACGTCTGGCTGGGGATCGATGTCGGCACCGACGTCGCGCTCGCGAACGGCGTCGCCCGCGAGATCATCCACGCCGGTCTCGTCAACCAGGCGTTCATCGACCACTCGACGACCGGCTACGACGAGTTCAAGGACGCGGTCGAGCCCTACACCCTGGAACGGACCGCTGAGATCACGGGGGTACCCGCTGACGCGATCCGCGAGATGGCGCACGTGTACGCAGCCGCCGACAAGGCGCAGATCCTCTGGACGCTCGGCATCACCGAGCACCACCACGCCGTCGACAACGTGCTCGCGCTGTGCAACCTGGCACTGCTCACCGGTCACGTCGGGCACTGGGGGTCCGGGCTGGTTCCGCTGCGCGGGCAGAACAACGTCCAGGGCGGCGGCGACATGGGCGCGCTGCCCAACAAGCTGCCCGGCTTCCAGGACATCGACGACGACGACGACCGCGGCAAGTTCGAAGCGGTGTACGGCACGGCGCTGAACCCGACGCCAGGTCTGCACCTCACGCTGATGTTCGAGGCGATGGGGCGCGGCGAGCTGACGGCGGCCTATGTGCTGGGCGAGAACCCGGCCGACTCCGAGGCGGACATCCAGCACGCCCGGAAACTCCTCGCCGGCCTGGACACGTTGATCGTGCAGGACATCTTCATGACCCGCACCGCGGAGCTCGCCGACGTCGTGTTCCCGGCATCGGTCGCCTGGGCCGAATCGGACGGCACGGTCACCAGCAGCGAGCGGCGGGTCCAGCTCACGCGTCCCGCCGTGGCACCGCCGGGCGAGGCGCGGCACGACGTCGACATCCTCGCCGAACTCGCGCGACGGATGGGCGTCGACATCGTCGGCGACTGCGGTGACGAGTGCGGCGCGCCGATTCCGGAGAAGCTGTGGGACGAGTTGCGGTCGCTGTCACCGCTGCACGCCGGGATGTCGTACGCGCGCCTCGAGGCCGAGGGCGGGCTGCAGTGGCCGTGCCCGGACCTCGACCACCCCGGCAGCCCGTTCCTCCACGGCTGGCTGTGGGAGGACGACCTCGGCGGCCGCGGCCCCGCACCGTTCTCGGTCGTCGATCACATCGGCCCGGCCGAAGCGCTGACCGAGCAGTTCCCGTTGCGGCTCACGACCGGCCGCTCACTCGACTCGTACAACACCGGCGTCCAGTCGGGCGGGTACGACTCGCCGATCCGCTATGGCGAGGCGCTCGACATCAACCCCGCCGACGCACGCTCCCTCGGCATCGTCGACGGCGAGCGGGTCAAGGTGTCGTCGCCGCGCGGCACCGTCGAGATGTCGGTGCGGTTCCAGCCCGACATCCCGGCGGGGTTGACGTTCACCACGTTCCACTTCCCCGACCTCGTCGACATCAACCAGTTGACGAACGACGCGTGGGACAGGAAGTCCGGCACGTCCGAGTTCAAGGCGGCCTCGATCCGCATCGACAAGCTTCCGGCGGCTGCGGCGACCTGATGACCGATCTGCACCTCACGATCGACGAGTCCACCGCGGACGAACGGGCGGCGGTCGCCGCGGTGCTCGCCGCCGATGACGCTGTCGTCGTGCACGAGACCGAACGTGTCGTCCGCAGCGGGATGGCCCGGCGCAAGCAACGGCGCAACCTGCTGTTGCCGGCCCTGCACGCACTGCAGGCCGAGATCGGCTGGATCAGCCCCGGCGGTCTGAACCACGTCTGCGACGTGCTCCAGGTCGCCCCCGCCGAGGCGTACGGCGTGGCGACGTTCTACGAGCTGTTCCGCACCGACGACCCCGGCCACGACGAGTCGGTCGTCCATGTCTGCATGGACACGTCGTGCCACATCGCCGGCGCCGAGGCGTTCGCGCAGTCGCTCGAAGCGGATGGAAAGCGGGTCCATCGGGGCCCGTGCCTCGGCCAGTGCGAGCGGGCGCCCGCGCAGTTCGTGCAGGGCCGCGGCGTGCCCGATCATGTGCCGGCCGACGAGCCGACGGTCGCGGCGCCCGGCTCGTATGTGCTGCCGCAGCAGGGCTCGCCGGACCTGCGTCTGCTGCGACGTGTCGGTGTCGTCGACCCGACTTCGCTCGCGTCGTATCGCGAGCACGGCGGATACGCGGCGATCGAGAAGGCGCTGGCGATCGGCCCGGACGCGGTGATCGGCGAGATCCGTGCCGCCGGACTGACCGGCCGTGGCGGCGCCAACTTCCCGACGGCGATCAAGTGGCGCGGCGTCGCCGACGAGGTCGGTCGTCCGAAGCACGTGATCGCGAACTGCGACGAGTCCGAGCCGGGCACGTTCAAGGACCGCATCGTGATGGAGCAGGACCCGTTCGCGGTGATCGAGGGCCTGACACTCGCCGGCCTCACCGTCGGCGCCGAGCGGGGCTGGATCTACATCCGCGGGGAGTACCCGCTCGCCACCGCCCGGCTGGCCGGCGCGGTCGAGCAAGCCCGCACGGCTGGTCTGCTCGGCGACGACGTGATGGGCTCGGGCAAGCGGTTCGACATCGAGATCCGGCGCGGCGCCGGTGCCTACATCTGCGGTGAGGAGACCGCGCTGATGGAGTCGATCGAGGGGTTCCGCGGCGAGCCGCGCAACAAGCCGCCGTTCCCGTCCACGCACGGGCTGTTCGGCGAGCCGACCGTCATCAACAACCCCGAGACGCTGCTGAATGCGTCGTTCATCGTGCTGTCCGGGGCGGACGCGTACCGCTTCGCCGGCACCGAGAAGTCGCCCGGGACGCGGTTGTTCTGCGTGTCTGGCCACGTCGCGCAACCAGGCCTGTACGAGGTGTCGATGGGCGTCACGCTCGGCGAGTTGATCGAGCTCGCGGGTGGCCGGACCGGCACGACGCGAGCGATCCTGATGGGCGGTGCCGCCGGCGGGTTCGTCGGCGCAGACCAGCTGGATCTCCGCCTCACCGCCGAGGACACGTACGCCGCGGGCACCACGCTCGGTTCCGGCGTCGTCACACTGTTCGACGACACGGTCGACTTCACCGCACTGCTGATCCGCATCGCCGAGTTCTTCCGCAACGAGTCGTGCGGCCAGTGCGTCCCCTGTCGCGTCGGCACCACCCGTCAGCACGAAGTGCTCGTCGAGATGCGCGAGCGCGGATCGCTCAGCGACGAGCGCAACCTGCTGATCGACGACATGGCCACCGCGATGGCCGACGCGTCGATCTGCGGCCTCGGCCACACCGCGGCCGGCGCCGTCCAATCAGCGATCGCCCTCGGACTGATCGGAGGCCGCCAATGACCCAGCCGAACAACGACAAAGTTGTGCCAGGCACAACGTTGTCGGAGGTGAGCGTACGCGTCGACGGCACGGACGTGACGGTGCCCGAGGGTGGCACCGTCCTCGATGCGTGCACTGCGCACGGGGTCGACACGCCGACGATCTGCTACGCCGAGAACCTCACGCCGGTGAACGCGTGCCGCGTCTGCGTCGTCGAAGTGGAGGGCAATCGCACGCTCGTGCCGTCGTGCTCGCGCCCGGCGGAGGACGGCATGGTGATCAGCACCGACTCCGAGCGCGTTCGCCACAGCCGCCGGATGGTGCTCGAGTTCCTCGGCACGAGCACCGATCTCAGCGAGGCGCCGCAGATCAACGAGTGGTCCAAGCAGTACGGCGCGGACACCAGCCGGTACGTCGAGGGCGGGGAGACGATCAGCGAACCGGTGAAAGTGCAGGACAACCTGTACATCCGCGACTACGACAAGTGCGTCCTCTGCTACAAGTGCGTCGATGCGTGCGGCGAGGAGGCCCAGTTCACGTTTGCGATCGCGATGTCCGGGCGGGGGATGGGCAACCGGATCTCGACCGAGTTCGACGTGACGCTGCCCGACTCCGCGTGCGTCTACTGCGGCAACTGCATCGGCGTCTGCCCCACGAATGCGCTGCAGTTCAAGACCGAATTCGACCTGCGTCAGGCGGGGGAGTGGCGCGAGGACGAGCAGACGGTCACCCGCACCGTGTGCTCGTACTGCGGTGTCGGCTGCAACCTGGAACTGCACGTCCAGGACAACCAGATCGTCAAGGTCACGTCCCCCGCCGACCACGAGGTCACCCACGGTCACCTCTGCGTCAAGGGCCGCTTCGGCTGGCAGTACGTCTGAGCGTCAAAGTTGTGCCTGGCACAACTTTGACTCGGTCGGTGTCGCATGGAAGTTCTGCAGCCACCACCGACCGGCCGGGGCGCTGCCGAGGCGTTCGTCGCCGAGCATCTCGGCCACCTCGTGTGCGACGACGTCGCCGGCTCTCCGGCGTTCCGGGGCGGTCAGCGTGCCGCCGACGAGGCGCTCGCCGCGTTCGACGTCGACGGCTATGCCCGCCACCGCAGCGACGTCCTCCCGCGTTCGCGGCGCGGTGCGTCGCGGCTGTCGCCGTACATCCGCCACGGCCTGCTGCCGCTGCGGGACGTCTGGCACCACGTCGCGGGCGGGCCCGACCCCGACGTCAAGCGGTACCGCGACGAGCTGCTGTGGCAGGAGTTCGCCCGCCACTGGTACGCCCGCCTCGGCACCCACACCCGCCACGGGGTGCACAACGAACTGCCGCCGACCGCGCCGGCCGCCGAGGCGTGGAGCGACGAGATGGCGTGCATCACCGCCAACGTCGGTGAGCTGCACGCCGACGGTTGGATCGTCAACCAGGCCCGGATGTGGCTCGCCAGCCAGTGGGCCGTCCGCGAGGGGCGGCCGTGGCGCGACGGCGAGGACGAGTTCTTCCGGCACCTGCTCGACGGGTCGCGGGCGGCCAACCGGCTCGGCTGGCAGTGGACGACCGGCGTCGGGTCCGACAAGCACTACGGGTTCAGCCGGTACCAGGTGGAGCGGCGGGCTGCTGCACTGTGCACGATGTGCGAGCTCGAACACTGGTGCCCGATCGAGGACTGGCCGGACAACCCCCCGCTGACACCGGTCGACGAGCCGGTCGAGCTGCGCAGCGATCCGCACGGGCGGCGCACGGTCGGCCCGACCCACGTCGTCGAGAACCGCGTTCCCGACCTCGTGTGGCTCACTGCGGAATCGCTCGGGCGCGCCGATCCGGCGCTCGTCGCACATCCTGAGCTGCCGGTCGTGTTCGTGTTCGACGAGCCGCTGCTCGGTCGGCTCAGGCTCAGCTCGAAGCGCCTCGTGTTCCTCACCGAGACACTCGCCGAACTCGCCGAGTCACGCGATCTGGCGCTCGTCCTCGGCGACCCTGTGCGCGAGCTGACGGTGCGCAACGTGGCCGTCACGTTTGCGCCGGTGCCCGGCTTTCGCACCAGGGCCGAGGCGATCGTGCCTGCCGTGGTCCACCCGTGGCCGTGGCTGGCGAAGCCGTCCGACGGGCCGATCACGAGCTTCAGCGCGTGGCGCAGGTCGATCCGCGTGAGGCGCTAGTTCTCCCCTCACGATCGTTGACCTGGGGTTTCGTCACCTCGGTCGGAGGGTACGCACACGACATGAGTCTGCATGTCGAGACGATCGAGACCGCCTCACTCGGCGACCGGACCTACCTCGTCCACGACGGCGAGGTCGCCGTGGTGATCGACCCGCAGCGTGACATCGACCGGGTCACCGCGTGCGCCGACGACCTCGGGGTGCGGATCACCCACGTCGCCGAAACCCACCTCCACAACGACTACGTCAGCGGTGGGCTGACGCTGGCGCAGGTGACCGGGGCGACGTATCTGCACGCGGCGGCCGAGGAGCTGCCGTTCGCCCACCAACCGGTCGGCGACGGTGACACGGTCGACATCGGCGACCTGCGACTGGAGGTCGTGCACACCCCCGGCCACACCGCCCACCACCTGTCGTTCGTCGTCACCGGCGCCGACGCCGCGCCCGCGGTGTTCACCGGTGGCTCGCTGCTGCTCGGCTCGGTCGGCCGAACCGACCTCGTCTCGCCGGATTGCACCGAGGAGCTGACCCGCGCCCAGTACCGCTCGGCGCATGCGCTGGCCGGGCGGTTGCCGGACGATGCGTCCATCCATCCCACGCACGGATTCGGCAGCTTCTGTGCGTCGGCGTCGAGCGACGAGGACAGCGACGGGACCCTCGCAACCGAGAAGAAGGTGAACATCGCGCTGACCGCGCCGAGCGAGGACGACTTCGTCGAGCGACTGCTGGCCGGGCTCGACGACTACCCGCGCTACTACGCGCACATGGGTCCGCTGAACCGCGCCGGCGCACCCGCGATCGACCTGTCGCCGCCCGAGGCGGTCGACCCGGTCGAGTTGGCCCGGCGGATCCACCGGGGCGAATGGGTCGTCGACCTCCGGCCGCGACGCGACTTTGCAGCAGGTCATGTGGCCGGCACGATCGGCATCGAGCTCGCAGACGGCTTTGCGACGTACCTGGGCTGGCTGGTGCCGTGGGGCATGCCGCTGACGCTGCTCGCCGACGACCCGGCCGCGATCGCCACCGCGCAGCGCCAACTCGTCAGGATCGGCATCGACCGGGTGGCCGGCGCCATGGACGGGTCGCCGGACACGTGGCAGCCCGACGCCGAGCGGCGGTCGTACCCCGTCGTGCAGTTCGCCGACCTCGACCCGGACGACCTCCCCACGGTGCTCGATGTTCGGCGGGCGAGCGAGCACGCCGACGGACACATCGCCGATGCGGTCAACGTGCCGCTCCACGAATTGACCGCCCGGCCCGACGACCTTCCCGACGGGGTGCTGCACGTGCACTGTGCGAGCGGGTACCGGGCGAGCATCGCGGCGTCGCTCCTGGACCGCGCCGGCCACGACGTCGTGCTGATCGACGACGAGTACGACCATGCCGCAGACGCGGGCCTGCCGACCGCCTGAGCCCGATTCGGGCCGGTGCTACCGTCAGCTCCCGGGAGGGGTCAGGCAGGTGTCAGGCACCGACCTGACCCCGAACGACACCAGGTCAAGGAGGAGCCATGAGCCCGATCGTCGTCCGTTACCGTCCCACGCCCGAGGCCGCCGACGAGAACCAGCGCCTCGTCGAGGCGGTCTTCGCCGAACTCGCCGAACTCGAACCCGGGGGCCTGCGGTACGCCACGTTGCGTCTCGCCGACGGCACGTTCATCCACATCGCGGACATCGAGGGGGACGAGAACCCGCTCGCCTCGACCGCGGCATTCGGCAAGTTCCAGGCCGGGATCGCCGAGCGGTGTGTGCCCGGCGAGACACCGAATCCGCAGCCGGCGGAGCTCGTCGGGTCGTATCGGATGTTCGCCGCGGCTGACTGACCACCCGAATCTGCCCGTCCCGGACGGATCGGCCACAATCACGAGATGGACTTCGACCTGCCCGCCGAGAATCATCCCTCGCGCACGGCGATCCGCGACTGGATCGCCGAACATCCCGACCCGTCCGGTCGCGATCTCGCGGAGGCGGGCTACGTCGTGCCCCACTGGCCGGCGCCGTGGGGCCTCGACGCCGACCCGATCGAGCAGCTCGTCATCGACGACGAACTGGCCCGCGCCGGCATCCGGCGACCGAGCAACCAGATCGGGATCGGCTGGGCCGCCCCGACGATCTTCATGGCGGGAACGCCCGAACAGCACGAGCGATTCCTCCCGAAGATCTTCAGCGGCGAAGAGTTCTGGTGCCAGCTGTTCTCCGAGACCGAGGCCGGCAGCGACCTCGCCAACCTCGCCACGACGGCGGTGCGCGACGGCGACGAGTACGTCGTCAACGGCTCGAAGATCTGGTCGAGCGGCGCACATCACGCGCAGCTCGGGATCCTGATCGCGCGCACCGACCCCGACATGCCGAAGCACAAGGGGATCTCGTACTTCATCTGTCCGATGGACGCACCGGGCCTGACGATGAGCCCGATCGTCGACATGACGACCGCGCACTCGTTCAACCAGGTGTTCTTCGACGACGTCCGGATCCCGGCGTCGCTGCGTGTCGGTGAGGAGGGCGACGGGTGGCGGCTCGCCAAAGTGACGCTGTCGAACGAGCGCGTGTCGCTGTCGTCGGCCGGGTCGATGTGGGGTGTCGGTCCGTCCGCTGAGCAACTGCTCGATCAGCTGCGCGCAGGGGGCGGCATCGACGATCCGACGCTGCGGGACGCCGCGGCGGACCTGCACATCGAAGCCGAGCTGCTGCGCCTGAACCGGATGCGCAGCCTGTCGGCAACACTGAACGGCAAGACACCGGGGCCCGAGGCGTCGATCCAGAAGATCATGGCCGACGATCACGGCCAGCACGTGCTGGCGTTGGCCAAGGCGGCCGCCGGCCCGAACGGCATGCTCGACGGGTCGGGCCCGACCGGCGAGATCCCGCCGGCGATGCGGTCCGGTCCGACCGAGAACAACTTCCCGCAGGGTGCGGCGAGTCAGTTTCCCGACGTCGACCCGGTCTGGCACTACGGGTACCTCTTCCACCCGGCGCTCACCTTGGGCGGCGGCACGTTCGCGGTGCAACGCAACATCGTCGCCGAGCAGGTGCTCGGCCTGCCCCGAGAGCCGAACCTGGAGAAGGGCCTCACCTGGTCCGAGGCGCGCCGTCAGCGCGCCGAGCAGTGACGCCGCGCGCCGATATCAGGCGTCCGATCACTCGTAACAGGTGGCGGTAGCCTGGCCGGATGCTCGTTGGCGGACGGCGGAGAGGGGTCGTCCCTCGGCGACGGCCGGTCGGCGGGCGTGCCCCTGCGGCCGTGCTGGTCGTGTTCGCGCTGTCCACCGCCCTCGCCCCCGCAGGTGACGACGCCGATGCACTCAGCGGGCCGGCGTTCGTCGTCGACTCGACCGGCGACGAGGGCGACGCAACGAACGGAGACGGGATCTGCCGCACCGCGGGACCGGCGACGTGCACCCTGCGCGCCGCCATCGAGGAGGCCAACGCCTCGGCCGGGCACGACCGCATCGAGTTCGCCATCAGCGGCAGCGGCCCCCATCGCATCGAGCCGGCGACCGCGCTGCCGATCATCTCCGACCCGGCAGGGCTCACGATCGATGGGTACACCCAGGCCGGTGCGGTCGCGAACACCGCCGCGCACGGATCGAACGCCGTCATCGAGATCGAACTGCGGGGCACCGGCCCGTCCGGCCTCGACGGGCTGTACCTGCGCTCGGCGAACAACGTCCTGCGCGGCCTCGCCCTGTTCGACTTCCGTCGCACGATCTATCTCCACGGGACCGAGACGACCGGCAACGAGATCGTCGGCAACTACATCGGTACCGACGCCGCCGGTACGTTCGGCCAGCAGGTACGGGTGATCAACAGCACCGGCGTCCACCTCGAGCGGGGGGCGTCGGGCAACCGCGTGGGGATGGCGGGCCCCGGGAATCGCAACGTCATCTCGGGCAACGGCGACCGTGGCGTCGGCATCTTCGATGCCGGCACGGACGCCAACACGATCCGCAACAACGTGATCGGCCTCGCGCCCGCCGGCGACCGGCTGCGCAACTGGGGCCACGGCATCGACATCAACTTCAACGCGTCGTACAACATCGTCGGTGGGTCGGCGTTCGGGGACCGCAACGTGCTGTCCGGCAACGAGCTGTCGGGCGTCGAGATCTCCCACGACCGGCTCGGCGGCAGCACGGTCGGCAACGCGGTGATCGGCAACCTGATCGGCACCGACATCACCGGCGCCAGCGGCACCGCTGCGACGCGCAACCACGAGTTCGGCGTCAACCTCGAGGGGAAGTCGAGTTGCCCGACGGTCGCGTCGTGCAGCCCCGACATCAACAACAACGTCGTCGAGGCGAACACGATCGTCGGCTCGGCGGCCGGCGTGATGATCTGGAAGGGCGCCCACGACAACACCGTCCGCGCCAATCGCATCGGCGTGTTGGTGAACGGCACGATCGCGGCGTCCGCAGTCGACACGTTGTGGGGCGTCCTGATCGAGGCCGGGGCGTTCGACAACGTCGTCGAGCTGAACACGATCGCCGGCGGCGGCGACGGTATCCAGGTGCGGCCCGACAACGACTACACCAACCTCTCGTCGAATCCCGACATCCCGACATACGGCAACACGCTCCGGCGCAACTCGATCTCGAGCGTGCTCGGCTTCGGGATCGACATTGCGCCGATCAGCACCGTCAACGACGCCTCGGTCAGCGATCCGGCGTTGCAGGGCGCGATCGTCGCCCCGACGATCCTCACCGCCACCGAGGACCGGGTCGTCGTGTCGACATGCGGCAACTGCCTGGTCGAGTTGTTCGTCGCCGTCCCGACCGGCTCGGCGTCGAACGTGCCGGGGCGCACCTTCGTCATCGACGGCCGCGCTTCGGCGGCGGGGGTTGCCTCGCTCGTCGTGCGGGCATCGGAGAATGATCCCGTACCGTTCTCGGCCGGCGAGCGTGTCACCGCCACGACAACGGACGGGGCCGGCAACACCTCGGAGTTCGCGGCATGGCGAACGGCAGCGGCCGGTGCGCTCGATCATCCTGCCAGGGCGCTGGCCCCGGCGACTCGTTGCGGCGTGCGGTGCTGACGTCCGGCGCGCTCTTTCCCGCCGGTCTCGCTACGGTCCGATGCCGTGACTGAGCACGACGACACTGCGGCGGTCGGATTCGGCATCGACATCGGCGGCAGCGGGATGAAGGCCGCGACGGTCGACCTCACGACCGGCGCGCTCGTGTCCGAGCGCCGTCGCATCGACACGCCACAACCCGCAACGCCCGAGGCGATGGCCACGGTGGTCCGCGAACTCGTCGAACATCACAATTGGACCGGCCCGCTCGGCGTCGCGTTTCCGGCGGTCGTCCGGCACGGGGTCGTCGGATCGGCGGCGAACATCGACACATCGTGGATCGATGTCGACGCCGACGCCCTCTTCACATCGACGACGGGCTGCGACGTGCACATGCTCAACGACGCCGACGCGGCAGGCATCGCGGAGATGACGTTCGGGGCCGGGCGTGGCCGCAGCGGGCTGGTGATGATGCTGACGTTCGGCACCGGGATCGGGTCCGGCTTGTTCATCGACGGTGTACTCGTGCCGAACACCGAGCTCGGCCATCTCGAACTCGACGGCGTGGACGCGGAGTCCCGGGCATCGGCCAAGGCGCGCGAGCGCGACAAGCTCGGCTGGCAGGAGTGGGCGGCCCGGGTCGAGCGCTACCTGCGTCACGTCGAAGCGCTGTTCTCGCCCGATCTGTTCATCGTCGGCGGCGGGGCGAGCAAGAAGCCGTCGAAGTGGGTCCCCCACATCGACATCGGCACCGAGATCGCGGTCGCCGAGATGGCGAACAACAGCGGCATCGTCGGTGCCGCGATGGCTGCGCCGCGCTAGATCCGCGCCGACGGGCGCGAGCGGTAGCCGACCACGGTCAGCGTGATCGCCGTCAGTGGCACGACGAAGAACAGCATCGCCGCGCCGTAGTCGTCGCGCACGCTGTGGTCCGCAGCGTCCAGCACGAGCCACGTCAGGTAGGCGGCGTAGAACGCGAAGAACACCGCGCCCTCCCAGCGTCGCAGGACGTGGCCGTTGGTGAAGATCGGCAGGCACGCGACCGCCACGACGATCATCACCGGGAAGTCGACCTGGATCGCCCCCTGCGGCACCGGGATCGCGTCGGGCGCAACGGCGCCCGTGATGCCCAGCACGGCGAGCAGGTTGAACAGGTTGGAGCCGATCGCGTTGCCGACCGCCAGATCGCGCTCGCCGCGCATCGCAGCGAGCACCGACGTCGCCACCTCGGGAAGCGAGGTGCCGATCGCGACCACCGTCAGGCCGATGACCAGATCGCTCACGCCCAGGTCGGCGGCCATGTCGCTGGCCGCCTTGACGAGCGCCTGGGACCCGACCACGAGCATCACGAGCCCGGCGGCGACGAACCCCAGGTCGGACCAGACGGACCGCTGCTGCTCGGGCGCGAGCACGTCACCGAGCTCGTCGGTCCCGGCCGGCAGATCGCCGCGTTTCGCGGCGATCACCGTCCAGGCGAGGTAGACGACGAGCGCGCCGACGAGGATCAGCCCCTCGACCCGGCCGATGCGTTCGTCGAGGGCCATGAACAGCACCAGCACCGACACGCCGATCATGATCGGCACGTCGATGCGGATGATGCGGGGCGCCACGACGAGCGCGCCACCGATCGCCGCGGCGAGGCCGAGCGCCAACAGCACGTTCGCGATGTTCGAGCCGACGACGTTGCCGAGTGCGATCGCGCCCGCCTCGTCGCCGCCCCTGATGACGTCACCGACGCTCACGGCCAACTCGGGTGCGCTCGTGCCGAACGCGACGACCGTCAGGCCGATGACGACGGTGGACAACCCCGTTCTCGCCGCCAGCCGGGCGGAACCACGCACCAACCACTCGGCGCCGACCACCAACGCCATGATGCCGACGACCAGGAGAACGATCGACAGCGCGCTCATGACAGCGACGAGGCTATTGGCCGGGTCGGTGAAGCGGCGAGCGACGCGGTCAGGCGTCGCGCCGGCGAATCCGGTCCACGAGCCGCCGGTGGACGTCGATCGAGTAGTCCCTCGGGGCTTCGACGACGCCGGCGCGGGCGGCGAGGATCTCGTTCAGTTCGGCACCGATCAGGAAGACGAGGCACGCCAACCACAACCAGGTGAGCGCGAGGAGCGCGGTACCGGCGGCGCCGACGATCTGGTTGCCGTCCGCGGCGAGACGCACGTAGTAGCCGAATCCGATCGAGACGACCAGCCAGCCCAGGGCCGTGAACGCCGCGCCGGGCAGGTCGTACCGCCACGGCGTGCGGTGATGTGGGCCGACGTGGTACAGCGTGGCCGCCCACGAGACGAGGATCGCGAGTGCCACCATCAGCCGAACGATTGTGGGCACACCCGCCCCGCGCAGGCCGACCCACAGCGACGTCGACAGCGCGACGGTGAGCAGCGTGCCGATTGCGAGACCGATCGACGTGAGCCGCAGCCGCAGGAATCGCCGGCCTTCCTCGATGTCGTACGCGACGTCGAGGGCGCGGATCAGCCCGGCGAAACCTCGCGCCAAGGTGAAGATCGCGACGAGCACCGAGACGCTCAACACCCCAGGCCGCTGTTGGGTGAAGACTTCGTCGACGGCATCGCGGATCGTCGACGACTCGCTGGTGAACGTGCGGTCGACGAACTCGTTGATCGATGTCTGCAGATCGGCGGTCAGGCCGTCGCCGAGTACGGACACCGACGACAGCACAGCGAGCACCGCCGCGGGGATGCTCAGCAGCAGCCAGAAGGCTGCGCCCGCGGCTGCGTCGAACAGGTTGTCGGCGTGCAGCTCGCGCCACATCGAGCGGACGATCTCCAACGCCACTGAGCGCCGTGTCGGTTTCGCCTCCGCGGTCTGGCTCATCGAAGCGTCAGCGGCGCCACCGCTTCATTCGCTCCGCCAGTTCCGCCCGGTAGGCGGTGGCACGCCGCAGCTTGAGGTCCTCGTAGCCCCTGACCTGGTCGGGCAGCCCTGCGATCTCGACGGCGTCGGCGTGGTTGTCCGCCGTGAGGTCGGCGCTGAGGCGTTCGACCGCACCGACGTACTGGGGGACCATCGCCCGTTCGACCTTGCGCACCTCGGCCCAGCGGAACGGGTCGGCGAGCGTGCCGCGGACCCGCTTCGACGCCCTGAGGGCGCGCATCGCCGGGACCGCCGTGCGCTGGAGTTTGAGCTTGCGATTCATCCCGAGCGCCCGCAGCATCGGCGGATGGAGGTGGTACGTCACCGTCGTGTCGGGGCCGCCGATCGCCTGGTACCCGGCGGTGGACTCGTCGGCGAGCAGCAGTCGGGCGACTTCGTATTCGTCCTTGTACGCCATCAACTTGTGCAGGTTGCGGGCGACGGTCTCGGTGAACTCGAACGCACTGCCGCCGGCTGTCGATTCGGCGCGGCGGGCGCAGTCGACCACGTCACGGAATCGTTCGGCGTAGGACTCGGACTGATAGTCGACGAGGTCGGCTGCCAGACGTTCGATCAGTTCGTCGGTCGATTCGGGCTGCAACGTCGGCGTCAGGTCCGCGGCGCGCTCCACGGATTCGGCATCGTCGACCCACGCCCGGCCCCAGCGGAACGCGGCGAGGTTCTTCTCGACAGCGACGCCGTTGAGTTCGATCGCCCGCTCGATCTCGGCGGCCGGCACCGGCACCGCGCCGGCCTGCACCGCAGCACCGAGCACGAGGATGTTCGCGGTGGTCGTCGAGCCGAGCAGGCCGTTGGCGAGTGCGGCGGCATCGAGAAAGCGATTGACGTCCGACCGCGTCACCGCGGCGACGCGGTCGATCAGCGTGTCGGCACTGTCGAGGCGCAGCGACGGGGTGGTGACCATCGACCCGGTCGGCACCGCATCGGTCGACGCGATCATCACCGTCCGTTCGGAGCGGGCACCGCTCAGGTTGGCGTCGCGGGCCCCGACCAGCAGGTCGAACGCGAGGATGGTGTCCACTCCGGATGCGTTGGCGTGGTTCGACGCAGGCGCGGAGCCCGACGTGATGCAGACGTCGCTGACCACCGGACCGGCCTTCTGCGACAGGCCGGTCTGATCGAGCCCGCGCACTGTCCGGTCGGCGAGCATCGCCGCCGTCCCGAGGATCTGGCTGACGGTGATCACGCCGGTCCCGCCGATGCCGGTGAGGCGGACGGTGAAGTTGTCGGCATCGACGATCGGGTCGCCGGGGGCGGCGAGATCGGTCGGGGGCACCGGCAGCGGCCGCGGCGCGGTCGACTTCTCCGCCGGCACGGTGACGGTGGCGAACGAGGGGCAATCACCCTTCATGCACGAGAAGTCGAAGTTGCAGCTCGTCTGGTGGATGCGTGTCTTGCGCCCGAACGGCGTGTCGACCGGCTGCACCGACAGGCAGTTGCTGACGTCACCGCAGTCACCGCAGCCCTCACAGACCCGTTCGTTGATGACGACGCGGAATCCGGGCGTCGGGACGGTGCCGCGCGAACGGCCACGCCGGTTCTCGGCCGCGCAGGCCTGGTCGTGGATCAGCACCGTGACACCCTTGATCTCGGCGAGCACGCGCTGCGCCTCGTCGAGCCGGCTGCGGTCCCAGACGTCGACGTCGGACGGGAACGCTCCGCTCGCGTAGCGCTGCGGGTCGTCGCTGGTGACGATCACCCGCTTGGCGCCCTCGAGCTGGAGCAGACGGGCGAGGTCGGGGACCGACATCTGCCCCTCCGGGTCCTGACCGCCGGTCATCGCCACCGTGCCGTTGTAGAGCAGCTTGTACGTGATGTCGACGTCGGCCGCGACCGCCGCCCGCACGGCGAGCGAACCGGAGTGGAAGAACGTGCCGTCACCGATGTTCTGGACGAGGTGGGACCGGTCGATGAACGGCTCCATCCCGATCCACTGCGCGCCCTCGCCACCCATCTGGGTGAGGCCGACGATGTCGCCGAACCGCTCGGGTTCCATGAACGCGACCATCGCATGACAGCCGATGCCGCCTCCGACGAGCGTGCCCGGCTCGACGCGCGTGCTGGTGTTGTGTGGACAGCCCGAACAGAAGAACGGTGAGCGGTTGACGGCGAGCGGGATCAGCTCGCGCGGTGGGGGGAGGATCTCGTCGAGCGGACGCACCCGGTCCCGAAGCCGCGCCGACAGCCGGGCATGCAGCGGAGGGATCAGCTTGTCGACGTCGAGCGTCCCGAATCCGTTGATCAGGACCGCGCCGTGTTCGTCGTGGCGGCCGACGACGCGCGGATGGTGGGCGCCGTCGTACAGGGCGCCCCGGATGAGGCCTTCGAGCGTCGGGTTCTTCTCCTCGACGACGACCACTTCGTCGAGGCCCGCCGCGAACTCGCGCACGAGGCCCGGATCGAGCGGCACCGGCATCAGCAGCTGGAACAGCCGGATCCCGGCACGCTGCAGTTCGTCGTCGGTCGCGAAACCGAGCACCGCGAGCGCCTCGCGCAACTCGTGGTACGTGTTGCCGCACGCCGCGAAGCCGATCCAGTCGTCGCCGCTGCGCACGCTCACCCTGTTGAGGTCGTTGTCGACGCCGTACTGTCTGGCCAGCACGGACCGCACCTGCTGGAATTCGATCTCCATGTCGAGCGTGTACGGGGTCAGCAACCGGCCGTTCGGCGTCGGCTGGAACGGCTTGCCGTCGACTTCGACGACCGGCGCGGTCGGCCGGATCCGATCGGGATGGACGTCGACGGTGCCGTTGCCGTCGGCGACGGCAGTCACGAGCTTGAGTCCGGCCCACAACCCGCAGGCGCGCGACAGGGCGACCGCGTGCCGCGAGACGTCGAGCGCTTCCTGGACGTCGCCGGGAAACAAAATCGGCATGTGCAGGTCGACCATGGTCGCGTCGCTCGACGACGGCACGGTCGACGACTTCGCGGCCGGGTCGTCGCCGACGACCGCCACGACCCCGCCGTGCATCGACGTGCCGGCGAACACCGCGTGACGGATCGCGTCGCTGCTGCGGTCGAATCCCGGGCCCTTGCCGTACCAGATGCCGACGACGCCGTCGTACTTCGCGTCCTCGAGTGTCATCGCCAGCTGGCTCCCCATCACCGATGTCGCAGCCAGCTCCTCGTTCAATCCTGGTTGCACCACGACCGGCAGGTCGGGGACGGTCGCGTGCGCGCGCCGCAGCTCCTCGGTGAACATGCCGACGGGCGACCCCTGGTAGCCGGAGGCGAACGCGGCCGTCGACAGGCCGAGCCGGCGGTCGATGCGCAATTGGTCGATCGGCAGGCGCGCGATCGCCTGGACACCCGAGAGGAACACGGTGCCGGTTTCCTGCCGAAACCTGTCCGCGAGTTGGTAGTCGCGTTGTCCGCCGGTCGTGCCGGTCGTCGCCATGAAGGTCCTTTCGCGGGTCGGGCTCCCTGTTGTACCCCAATCCGACGGCGGGGTCGAGACGCGGCGGCGCCGGGCCGGGCACTCGGACCACCAGGCAGCGCCGACGCGAAATCGTCGCCGGCGTGTAATCGCGAGGCGGTCGGTGGCGTCGTAGGGGGTGACAGACATACACGGCGGAACAGAAAGAAGCAATCCGATGCCCTCCCCCCACGACCCTGATCACTCCCCGGCCCGGCGGCACCGTCGCGGCGCGCTCGCCCTCGCCCTGGGCGCGCTGCTCGGTGCAGTCGGTGCCTCCGGCCCGGCCGACGCGCTCTTGCGTCCGGCGGACACCGACGCAGGGCTGATCGATCGCCTCGCTGATCCGCCTTCGGATCGAGCCTCCGACCTGCGTCCCGATCGGCCGGCCGACTTGGCGCCGAGCGACGTCCGCCCGGTCGATCGGCTCCCCGAGTACCTGCGACTGGACTGTGCGCTCCGCCAGACCGACGAGCGGTCGGCGGTGGCGTGCCGGTGGAGCGTGCCGTCGTCCGATGGTGCGGTGGCGGTGCGGTTGCTGCGGGCAACTGCGGGTTCCGGTGAGCCGCGGTCGGTCATCCATCGGACGACGGAGCTCGAGGAGAACGAGTTCATCGACGCCCAGGTCCGGCCGGGACACCGGTACCACTACGCGGTCCAGGCGCTCGACGTGAACCACCGGGTCGTCGGCACCAGCCGCACGGTGACGGTCGGCGTGCCGCCGGTCGACACGCCCCCCGACGTCGAAGTGCTGAAGATCCACTGTCGGGCCGGCGCTGCCGACTCGCCGTCGGACCGGATCCACGTCGGCTGCGAATGGTCGGTCCCGCAACGGCCGGGAGCGCGGCTGCTGACGCTGTGGCGTTCGGTCGACGGCGGGGCTCGCGAGCAGGTGGCATCATCGCCGCCGCCGTTCCGTTCGTCGTACCGTGATGTCGTGCCGGCCGGAACCCGCAGCGTCGTCTACGCCGTGATCGCCACCGACGGTGACGGCGAGATCGTCGCCAGGTCGCGGGCGGCCCGCGTCACGATTCCCCGGACACGGCCCGATGTCGCTCCCGATGCGCCGGTCATCGACCGGCCGCAGCCTCCGGTCGTGCCCGCCGACCCGGCGCGGCCGGTCGACCCGGTGCCGCCCGTGACCGCACCGCCGGTGGACCTCGCTCCGCCGGGCAGCGC
>JABDKP010000116.1 GCA_013002175.1 Ilumatobacter sp. | reverse complement strand
CGGCGGCCGCACCGACCAGGGCAACGGCTACCCGGCGTGCAACACCCACGACCGCTGGAAACACCAACAGGGTCTCCGCGGGAGGCGCGACGTCCACGGCCGCCTCCACCTGATCAGACCCGACGGTTCGGTGATCAAACCGCTCAACGCCCGCGACCCCGTCTGGGCCGACCCCGACCCACCAGCGGACCCGCCGTCACGCACGATCACCTGGGCCGAATGGACACGCGGCCGCCTACGACGAGGCGCGCCACCGGCCGACGCGACCGTCACGATCTACGACCTGCGCATCGGTTGACGCGCCGTTGTGGGGCTACTCGGTGGCGGGGGTAGTGAATCGCGAGGCCAGTTCGGCGTCGTCGTCGGTCGCGATCACGATGCGCGTGAATTCGTGGTCCACGAGATCGAGCACGAGCACCGGCTGATCGGCGCGGCCCGCCGGGACCGCCCAGAACTGCTCGCCGACGACGTCGCGGCCGAGCATCGTGCCGACGCGCCGCCGCCCGGGGCGCTTCGCACCGTCGTGCGTGCCGAAGCCCGACGCGCGGTGGTCGACCGACGACTCCGGCAGCAATCGGTCGACGACCGACGCCGACGCGACATGCGCAGGCTCGATCCGCACGCTGCGCCTGAGTGTCATCAGGCGATCCAAGCCGCTGAGCACGATGACCAACCCGTCGGGGCCGTGCTCGACTCGCAGAGCCATGACGTGAGGTGATCCGGGAGCCGACAGCCGCCGGAGGAGATCAGACGAAGGCGCTGGCGAAGACCAGGCTGACGATCGTCATCACCTTCAGCAGGATGTTCATCGCGGGGCCGGACGTGTCCTTGAACGGGTCGCCGACGGTGTCGCCGACGACGGCGGCCTTGTGCGAGTCGGAGCCCTTGCCGCCGTGTTGGCCGGTCTCGATGTACTTCTTGGCGTTGTCCCAGGCGCCGCCCGCATTCGCCATGAAGATGGCGAGAGCGAATCCGGTGACGAGGGCGCCGGCGAGCAGGCCGCCGAGGGCGTCGACGCTGATGAACCCGATCACGAGCGGCACGACGACCGCGAGCGCACCGGGGATGATCATCTCCTTGAGCGACGCCTCGGTCGAGATCGCCACGCAACGAGCAGAGTCGGGGATGACGCCCTCCTGGCCTTCGCGCAGGCCGGGGATCTCGCGGAACTGGCGGCGCACTTCCTCGATCATCTTGGCGGCGGCACGGCCGACGGCGTCGATCGTGAGCGCGGCGAACAGGAACGGCAGCGCGGCACCGATGAACAGGCCGATGAACACGTCGATCTCGCCGATGTTCAAGTTGAGCACCGTCTCACCGTTCGAGGCGGTGCTGACGGCGAACTCGAAGCTCTTGAACAGCGCGAGTGCCGTGAGCGCCGCCGAGCCGACGGCGAAGCCCTTGGCGATCGCGGCCGTCGTGTTGCCGAGCGAGTCGAGCGCGTCGGTGACTTCGCGCACCGACGGATCGAGCTCGGCCATCTCGGCGATGCCGCCCGCGTTGTCGGCGATCGGGCCGTACGCGTCGACCGACACGACGACCCCGGTCGTGGCGAGCATGCCGATCGCGGCCACGGCGATGCCGTAGAGGCCGCCCAGCGTCGTGTCGTCACCGAGCGTCTGCTGGCCGCCCCAGTAGGCGACGGCGATGCCGACGAGGATCAATCCCACCGAGGCGAACACCGACACCATGCCGATGCTGATGCCCTTGAGCACGGTGGTCGCCGGCCCCGTCTCGGTCTGCTGGGCGATGTCCTTGACGGGCTTGAAGTGGTCGGACGTGTAGTACTCGGCGGTCTTGCCGAGCGCCCACCCGACGATCAGGCCACCGATCACCGAGACCGCGAGGCCCCACGGCTTGTCCTCCGGGGCGTCGGCGAAGATCCAGAATGATCCGGCGAGCACGCCGGCCACGGTGATGCCCATGGCGACGTTGGTGCCCATGTGCAGCGCCTTGCTCAGCGACTTGGAGTCGGTCGAGTCGCCGCCCTTGACGAGGAACGAACCGATGATCGAGCCGACCATGCCGATGAACGCGACGAACATCGGGAACACCAGCAGTTCGACGACTCCGGTGTCGCCTGCCTGCTCGGCACCGATCGCGCCGGCGAACGCGACCAGCGAGATCGGGGCGATGATCGATCCGGCGTAGGACTCGAACAGGTCGGCGCCCATGCCGGCGACGTCGCCGACGTTGTCGCCCACGTTGTCGGCGATCGTGGCGGGGTTGCGCGGGTCGTCCTCGGGGATGCCTGCCTCCACCTTGCCGACGAGGTCGGCGCCGACGTCAGCGGCCTTGGTGTAGATACCGCCACCGACGCGAGAGAACAGCGCGATCGTCGATGCACCCAGCCCGTACGCCGTGACGATCTCGAACGCATCGTCGACCTCCAACAGCTTGACGAACACGATGTACGTGACCATCAACCCGAGGAGTGCGAGGCCGGCGACACAGAACCCCATCACCGCACCGCCGCGGAATGCGACGGGGAGCGCCTTGGCGGGACCCTCCTTGGCAGCCTCGGTGGTACGGGCGTTGGCCATCGTTGCCACGGTCATTCCCGCGTAGCCGGCCGTCGCGGACAGCATCGCGCCGAGCAGGTAGGTCAGGGCAGCGAGCGGCGCGATCACCGCGCCGACCAGGATCGCCATCCCGACCGCGAAGATCGAGACCCACTGGTACTCCTTCTGCAGGAAGGCCTTGGCGCCCTTCTGGATCTCCGTCATCAGGAAGACCATCCGCTCGTTGCCGGGCGACTCCTTCTCGACTGCCTTGAAGTAGAAGTACGCAACGCCGAGGCCCGCCAGGGCCGAGATCGCTGCAAGATAGGGGATGACGTCCACGGGGAAGTGCCTCCTGGGCGCTTGACGTTGTCGGGTCGCCGCGCCGAGATGCGCAAACGACTGGACCATGATGGTCGGTGCAGCAGGCTAAATCCCAACTCGCGCAATTCCTCGGTTGTCGTGGCGGGCGCGACGACGGCGCGACGAGCGTCGATTGGGGCCGCACCGAGGTCGTGCGGGTATCGTGACCCCGTATGTCACAGACGCTGCGCCGAGGTCCCGTCACCGGGACCGCCGTCAAGAAGCCGGCGAAGAAGAAGCCCTTCCTGCTCGATCTGTACGCCACCGCTGTCGGCAAGAAGTACGTCATGGCGATCACCGGCCTGATCGGCATCGGCTTCGTGATCGTCCACATGATCGGCAACCTCAAGGTGTACCTGGGCGTCGTCAACCACAACGGCGAGCGTGAGTACGACGCCGACATCTACGGCGAGTTCCTGCGCGAACTGCTCGTGCCGATCCTGCCCCGCACCTATGTGCTGTGGGGCCTGCGTCTGGTCCTGATCGCGGCGCTGATCCTGCACCTCCACGCGGCGTACACGCTGACGCAGATGAACCGCAGGGCCCGGCCGGTCGGCTACCAGTCGGCCCGCGACTACGAGGTCGCCAACTTCGCCAGCCGCTCGATGCGCTGGACTGGCATCATCGTGCTGGCGTTCCTCGCCTGGCACCTCGCCGACCTCACATGGGGTTGGGCCAACCCGGACTTCGTGCGCGGTGCGGTCTACCGCAACCTCGACGCCTCCCTGTCGCGCATCCCGGTGGCGGCGCTGTACGTCGTCGCCAATGTGCTCCTCGGCATCCACCTGTTCCACGGGACGTGGTCACTGTTCCAATCGCTGGGCGTCAACAGTCCCCGCTTCAACCCGTGGCGCAAGGCGGCCGCGGCGGGCGTCGCGACGATCATCGTCGTCGGCAACGTGTCGTTCCCGGTTGCCGTCCTCGCCGGGGTGATCGAGTTCGACGGCGATGCGATCACCTGCTGTGTCGAAGGAGACCACCAATGAGCATCACCCTCGACTCGAAGATCCCCGAGGGCCCGCTCGCGGACAAGTGGAGCAACTACATCGCCGGCCAGAAACTGGTCAACCCGGCGAACAAGCGCAAGTTCAAGATCATCGTCGTCGGCACCGGCCTCGCCGGCGCATCGGCGGCCGCGACGCTCGGTGAACTCGGCTACCAGGTCGAGGCGTTCACGTTCCACGATTCGCCCCGCCGCGCCCACTCGATCGCTGCGCAGGGCGGCATCAACGCGGCGAAGAACTACCAGGGCGACGGCGACAGCATCCACCGGCTGTTCTACGACACGGTCAAGGGCGGCGACTTCCGCGCCCGTGAGGCGAACGTCCACCGACTCGCCGAGGTGTCGGTCAACATCATCGACCAGATGGTCGCCCAGGGCGTGCCCTTCGCCCGCGAGTACGGCGGGATGCTGTCGAACCGCTCGTTCGGCGGTGCCCAGGTCAGCCGCACGTTCTACGCCCGCGGCCAGACCGGCCAGCAGTTGCTGATCGGCGCGTACCAGCAGCTCGCCCGCCAGATCGGCCTCGGCAACGTCACGCTGTGGAATCGCACCGAGATGGTCGATGTGGTCGACATCGACGGCCGCTGTGCAGGGATCGTCACCCGCGACCTGCTCAACGGCGAGGTCACCTCGCACAGCGCACACGCCGTCGTGCTGGCGACGGGTGGCTACGGCAACGCGTTCTACCTGTCGACCAACGCGATGGCCTGCAACGTCACGGCGGCCTGGCGGGCGCACCGGCGCGGCGCGGCGTTCGCCAACCCGTGCTACACGCAGATCCACCCGACGTGCATCCCGCAGGCCGACGACTTCCAGTCGAAGCTGACGCTGATGTCCGAGTCGCTGCGCAACGACGGCCGGATCTGGGTGCCGAAGAACCCGGACGAGACGCGCTCGCCCGACCAGATCCCCGACG
>JABDKP010000082.1 GCA_013002175.1 Ilumatobacter sp. | reverse complement strand
ACCTTCAGGAAGCTGCGCTTGGCCATGTCGGCAGCACGCTGAGCGACCTTCTGCGCCGCGAGCGCCGGGGTGGTGACCACGATCAGGTCGGTACTCGGCAGCATTCGGGCGAGGCCCATCTGCACGTCGCCGGTGCCGGGTGGCATGTCGATCAGTAGGTAGTCGAGTTCGCCCCATTGCACGTCGCGCAGGAACTGTTCGACGGCCTTGGTGAGCATCAGCCCGCGCCACATCAGCGCCGTCTCCTCGTCGACGAGGAAGCCGGTGGAGACCACCTTCAGGAGCCCGTCGCCGACAGGAAGTTCGTTCGGGACGATCTTGGCCGCGGTCTTCTCGCCGTCACGCTCGACCGGACGAGCTTCCATCCGGTCGGTGATGCCGAGCAGCCGAGGCACGGAGAAACCCCAGATGTCGGCATCGAGCACGCCGACCGTGCGGCCGCCCGCCGCGATCGCCGCGGCGAGGTTGACGGTGACCGAGCTCTTGCCGACGCCGCCCTTGCCGCTGGCGATCGCGAGCACCTTGCAGCTGAGCGGCACCTCCGTGTCGGGCGCATGCTGGCGAGCGTTCCACCGCGCCTTGGTCATGACGGCGCTGCGCTCGTCGGCGTCCATCTCACCCCAGACGATGTCGACCTTCGACACGCCGGGATGCAGCAGGACGCGGCTCTCGACCTCGTTCTTGATCTCGGCGCGCATCGGACAGCCCTTGATCGTGAGCTTGATCTCGACCGTGACCACACCGTTCGGCGCGACGGTCACCGACGGCACCATCCCCAACGTGACGATGTCGGCGCCGAGCTCGGGGTCGATCACCGACCCGAGGACATCGATCACTTCGTCGTGGGTCGGGGGTGCACCGCGGGGCGCATCCGGGGTGGGGACGGTGGACGGCGCGGCCATACCCCGGATTTTACCGGCCGTGACCGTGTAATCTCGCGTCGTGGAGATCGACGACCGCGAGCAGGGCGCGAACGCAGCGGGCCACGCCCGCGGTCCCGCGCAACTCGACCTGCTGAAGACGCTCGGCGACAACACGCGCTACGCGATCTACCTCGAACTCGCCCGGTCACCGCGACCGCAGACCACCGCGGAGATCGCGGAGTCGCTGGGGCTGCATGCGAACACGGTCCGGCCACACCTCGAGCGGATGCGCGATGTCGGCCTGCTCGACGTCGAGGTCGGCGGGCGCGGCGATGTCGGCCGTCCGCAGCACCGCTACTCGGTCGCCGCCGACGCCCCCAGGCTGGGCCTCGAACCGCCGACGATGCCCGTACTGGCGAGGATGGTCCTGGCGATGGCCGCCCGCCTCAACGCGGGCGCCGCCGACGCCGAGATCGTCGGCCACGACGAGGGCGCAGCCCGGGCGCAACCGTTCGATCGGGCACCGTCGACCCTCGAAGCGCTCGTCGCGGACCTCGACCGACTCGGTTTCGATCCCGTGGTCACCGACGATCCGTCCGGCGACGACGCGACCGCCGTCGTCGCGTTCGCGAACTGCCCGTTCCAGGACCTCGCCCGGGAACATCCGGAGCTCGTGTGCGGTTTACACAGGGGTCTGGTCGCGGGTTTCGTCACCGCCATGGGCGATGCCGAAGTCCGCGAGTTCTGCACGCTCTCCAGCCGTACACCGTGCCAGGTCACCGTTTCATCCCGCTGAGCCACCCGGTATTCTGAACACAACCTTTCAGGAGGAACGCCACATGATCACACTCACCGACACCGCCACCGCAAAGGTCGGCCAGCTGCTCGCCGCCGAAGGTGCCGAGAACCTGGCGCTGCGCGTCGCCGTGCGACCGGGTGGTTGCAGTGGGTTCTCGTACGAGATGTTCTTCGACGGCGACATCGCGTCGGACGACAACGAGACGACCTACGGCGAGGACGGGTCCGTGCGCGTCGTCGTCGACCCCGCGTCGGCACAGTTGCTCGAAGGCGCCACGCTCGACTACAAGGACGGCCTGGAGCAGTCCGGCTTCGCGATCACCAACCCGAACGCCACGCGCAGCTGCGGCTGCGGCCAGTCCTTCAGCTGAGCGCCGGGCCAGCTTCGACGCTCGCGGCGTTGCGTGAGCTCGTTGTTGACCCTGTGCGTTGTTGACCCTGTGCAACGACGCGGTCAGCCGGCGACGCGGGCGAGGGCTTCTTCCAGTTCGGTCTGGTCCCAGACGGCGTCGAGTCGTTCCTGGATGACGCCGGCTGCGTCGGTGATGAACAGCGCCGGCTCGTAGGTCATCCCGATCGCCGTCACCGCCGGTGCGATCTCCCGTCCGGCGTCGTCGCTGAACACCTCGGCGTGGACGTACACGAACGTGTCGCCGAAGCGCTCGCTGGCGCCGATCAGCGCATCGAGTGCGGGCGCGCAGCTGCCGGTCGAGCAGAACGCCGGCGTCCCGACGTAGTAGACGACCGCACGGTCGACGTTCAGCGCATCGGCGAGTGTCAGCGAGTGGAACGGGCACGGCTCGGGCGTCCGCGTACAGATCGTGTCGAACCCCTGCGTGTCGCCGGTCGTCGGCGTGTCGAAACCGGGGAGCAGCTGGCCCGGCGTGGGTACGGCCACGTCCTCGGGCACGAGGACCTGGAACGCGGCGCCGGTCGGCGGGCCGCCGTCGACCACGAGCGCGTACACGCCGGGGGCCTCGATGGTGGTGCGGAAGTCGTAGTACGGCGCCGGTGCCACGTCGCGTTTGCCGGCGGCGAGCCGGTCGCCGATCGGCGCGCCATCGATGTCGACGACCTGGGCGGCGAGTTCGGCCGGGCCGTCCTGGATGAACTGGGCCGCACCCGTCGACAGTGTGATCGGCAACCGGACGACACCCGGGACGTGCACGTTGTTGGGGAATCGTTGAACCAGGGTGAACCCGTCCGGTGGTGCGCCGCCCGCTGCGCTCTCGCCGACGTCGCCGCCATCGCTGCCCGAGCAGGCGGCGAGTGCCCCGGACGCTGCGACGGTCAGCAGGAACCGACGACGGGTCAACGCCGGCGTAGCGTGTTCGCCGGCTGATCCGGTTGCGAATTCGGTCATCTGCGGAGGTCTCCTGCGGTTTGGACGGCCGTGGCCGGGCGTGAATGACACGTCGCCGGATGCCGTGACGGTGATTGCACCGCCACGCGGAAACGTGCGAATCTCTGCACGTCATGAGCGTGGCAGCCGAGGGCGACGTACCCCTGCGACGATACCGTCGCCGAATCCTCGGATGGGGTGCGGTCGTCGTCCTCGGGATCTACGCCGGCGGCGCGGCGATCGCCGAACCGCGCGTCGAGGACGACCTCGAAGCGCGCGTCGTCGCCGAGTTCAACGAGGCCGGAGTCGGGCCGGTCACCGTGTCGTTCAGCGGCCAGGACGGCACGCTGTCGTGCGGTGACGGTCCGGTGCCGATCGACGACGATCTGCTGCGGCGCAGCCGGGACGTCTGGGGCGTCAACTCGATCGAGATCGACGCCTCGTGCTCGGCGAGCGGCACGGACGACACCCCGGCGACGACCACGACGTCGTCGGCGCCACCGGTCACCGACCCGCCCGTGACGACCGCTCCGGCGCCGACGACGACGGTGTCACTGGACGTCGACGACGTCGGCACCGTCATCGCGAACGACTCCCAGTTCTCCACGCTCGCCGGGTTGATCCGGGACGCCGGCCTCGGCGAGACGTTCGCCCAAGAGGGGCCGTTCACGATCTTCGCGCCCACCAACGAGGCGTTCCAAGCGCTCGGACCCGACGTGGTCGCGGCGCTGGGGCGCGATCAGGAGCTGCTGGCGACCGTCCTGCGGCACCATGCGACCGCCTCGGTGACTCGTTCCGCAGACATCACCGACGGCGCGATCGACATGCTCGACGGTTCCTCCACGGTGGCCGCCGCCACCACCGACGAGGTCACGCTCACGAGCGGGTCTGCCGTTGCGACGATCGTCGAAGCGGACCTCGACGCGTCGAACGGCGTCGTCCATGCGATCGACGCCGTGCTGCTCCCCGCCGACGCCCTGTCCGACGTTCCCGCCGCAGCACCGCTGGTGAGCGCGACGCTGCGCGATGGCGTGCTGACGCTGAGCGGCACGGTGGACGGCGAGCCGCAACGGGTTCGTCTGCTCGCGGCCGGGTCGGTGCTGGGGGCCGAGAACGTCGTCGACGAAGTGGTCGTCGACGCTGACGCGTCACTGGCGGACGGCGAGGTCGACCGCTTCGCTGCGTTGGTCGCAGCAGTGCCGAACGACCTCGTCTCGGCGGAGATCACGATCTCCGGTGCCGGGCTCTCGCTCACGGGGGTCTACGCCGACGAGGCGACCCGTGATGCCGTGCTGGCCGTCGTGAGTGGGCTCGACGAGTCGGCCGAGGACGGTGCGACGGTCGTCGTGGACCTGGTCGCTCGGGAGCAGGCGACCGACGAGTCGGCCGCGACGCTGGAGGAGGATCTGAACGCCCTCGTCGCCCAGTCGCCGATTCTGTTCGAACCGGCGAGCGCTGCGATCAGTGAGGAGTCGGCAGCGACGCTGGCGCGCGTCGCGGCCGTGTCGCGGCGACTCGGCGGCATCATCGTCGAGATCCAGGGCCACACCGACACCGACGGCACGCCGGTCAACAACCAGCTGCTGAGCCAGTCGCGCGCCGAAGCGGTGCTCGCAGCGCTCGTCGATCGTGGCGTACCGCGGGACGCGCTGCGGGCGGCAGGCTTCGGCGGGTCGCAACCGATCGTCGACGCTGACGGCAACGAGGACAAGGACGCCAGCCGCCGGGTCGAATTCCTCGTGACCGTGCCGTAGCCAGCCATACTCGACCCAGGAGTCAAGATCTCGTCGTGCCGTACACACTCGCAAAGTTCCTCCTCTGGGGCCTCTTGATGGCGCTCGCCGGTGGCGTCGTCGGTTGGCTGCTGCGCAGCCTCACCGCCCGCGTCCAGGTGGCGGCGGCCCGGGCGACGACCGTCGACGATGCCGAGCTCGATCGGTTGCGGGGGCGACTGGCGAACCTCGAGCCGGTCGTCGCAGAGCGTGACCGGCTGCGGATGGAGCTGGCCGATGTGCGTGGCAGTACCGCGGGCGCGCTCGGGTTCGCGGCCGTCGTCGAAGAACCGATCATCCCGGTCGACGACCCGTTGCTGGACGACGGCCCACCACCGGCGGCACCCCCGATCGAACGAGAGCCCTCGCCCGCGCCGGCAGCCGTGTCGGCAGCGCCGGCCGGGGCCGGCGGGCCGGAGCTCGAACCGGACGCCGAGCCGACCCCCGAGGCGGACGCGGAACCCGAACCGGAGCCGGAGCCCGAAGTCGACGTGGCGGAAGCACGGCGGGTGCTCGGTCGACGGGTCGAGGTGAACGACCTGACGATCGTCGAGGGGATCGGTCCGAAGATCGCGGAGTTGTGCACTGCGATCGGGATCACGACGTGGCGGAAACTCGCGACGGCCGACGTCGCGACGCTGCAGTCGATGCTGGACGACGCCGGATCGCGGTTTCGGATGCACAAGCCGGGAACGTGGCCGCGCCAGGGCGAACTGCTCGCGGACGGTCGCTGGGACGACTTCAAGGCGCTCTCCGACGAACTCGGCGGTGGCGGGCGCTGAGCAGCCCGACCGCGGCACCGATGGTCTCCTTCCAGCTCAACGGGGTGGGCGTCGACGTCGCCGACGACGGTGGCTCGCTCCTGGACGCGTTGCGTGACCGACTCGGCATCCGATCGGCGAAGGACGGCTGCAGCCCCCAGGGCCAGTGCGGTTGCTGCACGGTGTGGGTCGACGGGGCACCCCGCGTTGCGTGTGTGACACCGGTGACCCGGGCGGCCGGGCGCGAGGTGACGACGGTGGAGGGCCTCGACGATGCCGACGGTTGGGCGGCCGCGTTCTGTGCGGCCGGCGCGAGCCAGTGTGGGTTCTGCACGCCGGGGATCATCATGCGCCTCGCAGCGCTGCCGCCCGAGCGGCAGCAGCAGCCGGCCGAGGTCGAGCGCGCCCTGCTGGCGCACCTGTGCCGGTGCACCGGTTGGCGCTCGATCGTGACCTCGTGCACCGAGCGGGCGACGCTCGCCGCAGCCGACGTCGGTGCGCGCGATCCGGCACGCGCGAAACGGCGGGCCCGCATCGAGGGTGGCGTCGCGCAACGTGTCGACGCAGCGGTCGCGCTCGGCGCCGGCGGCTTCGCCGACGATCTCGCGCCCGCAGATGCACTGGTTGCGATGCGCGCGGACGACGGATCGTGGGCGGTCGGCGAGAACACCGTGGAGGCGCGCCGGCTGGCCGGCAAGGTCCCCGGCCGCCGGACGTCGGCGCCCGTCAGCTGGCCGATCGAACTGCCATCAGCAGGGCCCGCGGGCTGGGCGCGCACGCTGCAGACGACGTGGGTCGAGCCGGCCTACCTCGAACCGGACGC
>JABDKP010000050.1 GCA_013002175.1 Ilumatobacter sp. | reverse complement strand
CCGTCTTCGCAGCCGATGTAGCGAGCCGGTTTCTGCACCCGGGCCAGGAGCGGTTCGATCCGCGCCCAGAGTGTTGACATATCTGCGAGAGCCTACCGCGCGTGACCGATTTCACCGCTGATGGACGACTCTCCCGATGCGACACTTACACGAGGAGCCTGGCTTCCGGCGCCGGTCAGAGACGGATGGGCGGGAACTTCGACCGGAGACCGTCGATCGTGATCTGGTGCAGCGTGACCTCGTCGGGGATGCCCCGCAGACGGTGTCGTCCCTTGCGGATGAAGCGGATACCGGCCGGGGATTCGTCGCCGAGCGCCGCGACGAGGTCGTCCGAGACCAGGAGTTGGCCCCCATGCGCCGCGTCGCTGACCCGGGCGGTGGTGTGCACCGCCATGCCGACGTAGTCGCCGGCCCTGACGGTCGGGTATCCGGCATGCAGGCCCGCGCGAACGCGAATGCTGCGTTCGGCCGGCCAGGCGGCCGTCGCCATGCTTCGGAGCACCCCGATCGCGGCGTCGAGACCCTGTCGCGGCAACTCGAAGGCTGCGAACACGTCGTCGGCATGCTCCACGACGATGACGCCGCCGGCGCGCTCGATCTCGTCTCGGTGGATCGCCCGGACCCTGTCGAGCACCGATGCGTAGTCACCCCCGAGGACGTCGAGGTGGCCGGTGGACCCCTCCACGTCGGTCATCAACATCGTCACGAAGCCGGTCGGCAGGGGCGGCGTGTCGGCCCTGCCTGCTCGTTCGACCCGGATCTGCCGATCGACGAAGCCGATCGGCACGATCCGGAACTTTCGAGCGGCAGCGAGCAGCTTCTTCAGGGCCCGGTCACGGTCGGCGTCTGACTCGAACTGCACCTGGTCGAACCGGCTCAGCGCGTTGCGGACGTGCGAGGCGTCGTAGATCGGCAGCCGCCGCTTGCCCGACCGATCCACGTAGGCGAACGCCCTGTCCGGCAGTGCCTTTCGCTCCGCCGCCGTCAACTTCGCCATGAGAGAATTCTAGAACCGCACCCCCGCCGTCGGTGAGAACGCCCGACGAGACATTCGCCACGTCGACCGGACGGGCTCCGCGGTCACCTCATCCGTCTCATGTGGACGGATTGCACCATGCCGAACATCGCGAAGTACACCAGCAGACTCGAACCGCCGTAGCTGATGAACGGCATCGGCAATCCGGTCACCGGCATGATCCCGAGCGTCATCCCGACGTTCTGGAAGACCTGCCAGAGCAGCATCGTGAACACGCCGGCACAGATGTACGTGCCGAGCAGATCGCGCGACAGCGTTGCGATCCGCCAGATCCGCATCAAGGCGACGATGAACAGCGTGAGCAACACGGCACAACCGATGAGGCCGAACTGTTCGCCGACCGCGGCGAACGGGAAGTCGGCCCACATGACGGGCACGTCGCGCCCGTTGGTGAGTGGACCCTCGAGCCAACCCTTGCCCCACACGCCGCCCGTGCCCACGGCCCGGATCGCGTTTCGGACCTGGTAGATCGAGTTCTCGTCGGTGTCCTGACCGAGGAAGACCCGCAGCCGTTCGGTCTGGTAGTCGTTCACGAGCCCACCGAGGAACGCGGAGGCCACCGTCGCCACCGAGAGGAACGAGATCAACGCGATGTACTTCGGTTTGGCGCCGGCGACGAGTAGGACGCCCATGGCGATCGTGACGACCACCGACGCCGATCCGAGGTCGGGCTGCAGGATGATCAGCACCGACGGCACGCCGACCAGGATCAGGCCACCGAGGAACCGCGGGTAGCTCACCTCGTCGGTGCGCTCCTCGGCCAGGAACGCGCACAGCGCGATCAAGGTGGTGAACTTCGCCAGCTCGGCCGGCTGGAAGTTGATCGGGCCGAGGTCGAACGAGATCCGGTCGAGGCCCTGGGCGACACCCATCAGGATCAGCAACACGAGCAGCGCCACGGTGGCGCCGTACAGCAGGGCTGCCCGCTCGCGGAACCACTCGTAGTCGACCGACATCACGACGACCATCACGACGGACGCCGCGATCGCGAACACGACCTGCCGGGTGACGAACGCGTACGGGTCGCCCTCGACCGTCGTCCACGACGCCGAGTACACCACGAAGCAGCCGATCACGGTCAAGGCACCCTGGGTCGCCAGCAACACCCAGTCGACGTTGCGGCTCGGGTCGCCCGGGCTCGACCGGATGTTGCCGAGCCCGCTGTCGGGCCGGCGGGCGAGAAACGTCAGCGCCATCGGCCGCCCGCTCGATCGAGCTCGGTTCGAGTCGTCATTCGACGACCCGCTCGTCCGTCAGGACACCGTCACTCAGCTTCGACTGCTGGCAACTCCGGTCGCCGAGCTCCTGCGAAGGGGCTGCGACCGTGGCGTCGAGGTCGAGCGGATCGGACAGCACGACCGGGTCGAGCCGGGTCTCGTCGGCGAGCGCGAGGAACGTGCACTTCACGACCGGAGCGGCCGCCTGCGACCCGTATCCCGCCTTCTCGAGGTACGCCGACACGACGTACGGCCGACTCTCGTCGGTGCTGAACGCCGCGAACACCGACGAGTCGTTCCACGGGTAGTTGTTCCGGCCCTGCGCCGTGCCCGTCTTGCCGGCGATCGGGATCGCCTCCGGACCGCGCGGGTAGTCGAAGAAGAGATGCTCGCCCGTGGTCT